>WTGC01000175.1 GCA_011523705.1 Chloroflexota bacterium
GGGAAATGCTTGTAGCCTGTCGGTCAAGTCCCTCCCTCATTTTGGGGGAGGGGTTTGGGGTGGGGGTAAACCGACTCCCATATTGCGCAGGCGATCGACAGCTTGAATGAGATACTGGGTTTCGGCGCGGCGGGGCGCGATTCCATAATGCCAATCGGCGGGAAAGTCAGGATCGCGCCGGGGGGCGGGGTGAACGACGATCTCGACCGTACCGCTCAAGCTATGGATGCGCGCGCAAAAGTCTTCGACCGAGTGCTTCATGCCACCCTGAATCGCTGTCAAGTAATCCGGCATATCGAAGGCGGCTTTGCTCGCTTGACGCTGCCGCCGCAGAAAGACATTATGGGTTGAGAGCATCGCGCGGAAATCGTGGGCGCGCACCCAATCCACGGCGTATTCGGTCGCCAGTTCGTGCACGATTCGGCGCAGCAAGGGTATCGAGTGAAAGTGATGGTGCGTTGAGATATGCCGCGGCTGCAGCCCGGCAGCGGTGAAACGGCGCATTTGCGCGTCGAGCTCGTTACGAATCCAGGCGATTGCATCGGACCGGAAGAAATGCGAGCGCAGATAGAGACTGAGATTATTGCGGAAGCTGAAATCTTCGTTGAGCAAATGCGGATGATGTTCCTCGTCATCACTGACCGGATGGCCATCGGTGAGCGAGAGGTGGATACCCAGATCGAGATCGCGGCAGGCGCGGAAGAGCTCAAGCGCGTGCTGATGCGCCGGGTAGTTGGTCATGACGCTGGCGGCGCTAACATAACCGCGCTGGTGCAATTCGCAGGTTTCCTGGTTGATGGCTTCGGTCAAGCCGCAGTCGTCTGCGGTGATGATCAGCTTTGGCATGAGCCTTGATCGAGCCGATCAGCCCAAGCCGCGGCGAATTGCTGGACGGCGCGCTTCTGCATGGATGTCGGGTTGATGAAGGGGCGGGAAGTCCTGATTCGGCGCCAGGCTTGCATGGGCGCGTCGCCCGTTGAGACGAGATAGGCTGCGGCCATGGTGGGCGCGCGGCCACAACCGGCGGCGCAATGGATATAGACTTTGGCCTTCTTGTCCCGCTTGATTTCCTCGCTGATGAAGTCCACGCCGCGCATCAGGTCTGTCATGCTGGGCGGCGTGTGATCGACGGTCGGCAGATGCAGGTGACGCTCGCCACCGATGCCCTGCTTGACATCGCTGTATCGTTCTTCGCGCATATTGACGATGGCGGTGATGCCGAAGTCGCGCATTTCGGCGTAGCCTTGCCGGCTGTGCTGCCCGCCGACATAAAGCTGCGGCGTAATTTCGCTGTATTTCCAGACGGGCGCGCCGGTCTCGCGACGGTGGAAGGCATCGTATCCGCGCTGCTTGATGGCGCGGGGACCGTTTCTCAGAAATGTGCCGAAACGTTTGAAGGCGCTGGCGGGTTTGGCTGGCTCGCTCATGCCGGCATTATAGCATAGGCGCGCGCGGCGACAGAATCGGCAGGCGGCTCTCGAAAGGGACATGGCTTTGTGTTAAGTTAGAAGGCGCTCGCAAGCATTGGAAAGGAATCACCATGAACCCGATGGAGCGCCTGGCGGAATACGCCGAACCGGTGACGCGCCATCCATTTATCCTACGCGTCCGCCGCAATCATGGCTTGGAACACGCCACCATTCACATCTTGAATCGGCAGAACTACAAGCTATCCGGGCGCAGCAGCGAAGGCGGTTTCATCCTTCTGGGCGAGGCGCCGACCGAGCAGGTCGAGAGCGCGGTGATCGAGGCACTGGAGCGGATGAAAGCGGGCGAGCGCAAACTGGCGATTCATCCGAATTGCGGCACCAATCTGGTGACGACCGGCTTTCTGGCGACAGTGGTCGCTTTTCTGGGTTTCGCCGGGCGCGGCTTGCGAAAGAGCTGGGAACGTTTTCCAACAATCATGGTGGCGATGATGGCCGTCGTTTTGCTGTCGATGCCGCTGGGCATGAGCTTGCAGCGACACTTCACGACAGAGAGCGACCTCGGAGACATGGAGCTGGTCAGCGTCACGCGGGAACGCAAGACCGTGCCCTTTAGCGGTCAAGAGCTGACCCTGCATCGCGTCGTGACGCGTCAGGTCTAGCGGCATGAGCGCCACGCCGACCTTTTATATCTTGCACGGCGACGACAGCATCAGCCGCGACGCCGCCTTGGCGCGCATGCGCGAGGCGATGGACGAAGACGGCGGCCTTAACCGCTCCGAATTTGATGGCGCGCAAACCTCGGCGGCTGAGGTGCTGGCGGCGGCGCGGTCGCTGCCCTTCCTTGCGGAAAAGCGGCTTGTGATCGTCAAGGGCTTGATCAGCCATGTCACGAGAAAGAAGGCCGAGGCCGACCGGCTGATCGCCGAGTTGCACGGCTTGCCGGCATATGCGCGGCTGGTCCTTTATGAAACGGTGCCCCTGGACACGGGCAACAGGCTGCTCAAAGCGGCGCAGCAGATGGAAAATGCTTACGTACGTTATTTCAGCGCGCCGGAAAATCTGCGTGACTGGCTGCGCTTACGGGCGCAAGAGTATGGAGCCGAGATTAGTCCACGCGCAGCGGCCGCGATCAGCGATTTGCTCAGTTACGACGAGCACAGCCGACAGGCGCGGGGACGAAATGCCGCCCGCCGCCGAGCGGGAATGCAGGCGCGCGCGCAGGCATTGCTGGCAGCGGATAACGAATTGCACAAGCTCGTCTGTTACGTCGATGGCGAGCGCGAAATCAGCGAAGACGATGTCGCCGCCTTGACGCCCTACGTTCCCGAAGCGAATGTCTTCGAGATGGTTGACGCGCTGGCGAATGGCAACGGAGGGCGGGCGCTGGAATTGATCAGCCGGTCGCTGCATGACGATCCGAGCGACCCCGGTTTCAGGCTGTTTGCCCTAATCGCGCGCCAATTCCGCTTGCTGGCTATGACGCGCGACCACCTGGACCGGGGCGGAGGGCAAGGCGGGGCGATCGCGCAGGCTGTCGGTGTGTCGCCATTTGTGGCGGGTAAGCTGGCAACGCAATCGCGGCGGTTCAAGGCGGCGCAATTGGATGCGATACTCAAGCGCTTGCAGCGTTATGACCAGGAGATGAAGACGGGCCGGATCGCGCCGCGTCTGGCTTTGGATGTGCTGGTGACGAGCTTGGCAAGCGGCTAACTTGAAAGTTTGGAATGAGGCAAAGGATGAATATGATGCTGGGAGAAGATGGCAAGCAAATGACCGATATCGAAATGGAAATGCCGCCGGAAGAGGCGGGCGCGGATTTGGGCGCGGTCGAAGTTCGCGAGGTCACGCAAGAGTTGATCGAGAGCCTGACCGGTTGGCGCGATGAATTGACCGATACGTTGGAGCAGCTGACGACCGACGCCTATCAGCGGCTGATCCTGCAGCTGCTGGAGAAGGACGGCGTGGGACAAATCGAACTGAGCAGCGCCAACGACACCATCGAGGGCATCGGCATCTTCGGCGGCGGTGGCTTCCTGACCTTCCGCGTGTCTTTCCGCTGCCTGCGCGGTGGCGGGCGCATCAGCTCGGCCGAGGTCGACGATTTTCGCCGCGGGGTGATGGTCGGGCGCGCCGATAAGGGCTTGCTGATCACGACCGGGGGCTTCACGCAAGAGGCGGAGTTGAAGGCGGCCAGCGACCGGGCGCCTGAGATCCGGCTGATCGATGGCGCGGAGCTGATCGGCAAGCTGAAGGAGCTGGAATTGGGCGTGCGGACGGAGCAGGTGACGGTCGAGCGCGTGGTGATTGACCGCGAGTGGTTTGGGGGAGTGTAGGCGTCTGAGTTTCAGCGGGCAGTACAGACGCAAGTTTCTTGTGGTAAACTGTCGATAGGAATATTCGGTTATATTGAAGTACAGGGCTTGGCACACATATGGCTGAAATTGACGCGTTGAATTACGAGAATCGCCTGTCGGCTTTAGAAGAAAGAAGCAATAGTCAAGCGACAAGAGAAGACTTGGCGAACCTCAAAGCTGATCTGATCAAGTGGTTCATTGGGACGCAGATTGCGCTCGCTGCCCTGATAATCTATCTCTTGCAGTAAAACCTGAACCAGTCTTCGAAATTTGACAAAAAATCTCATTTGACATCGTACTTGTCATTACCCTTCTGGCAGACGGAGCAGGTGACGGTCGAGCGGGTGGTGATAGGCCGGGAGTGGTATGGTGGGGTGTAGAGGTGGCGACAAACTAGTGGAGATAGTCAATGAGTTCGACTGATGTGCCGATTCCAAATGTGCAAGAGCTATATTTGCCAGTTTTGCAGGCACTACGCGAACTAGACGGACTAGGTTCGAGGGAGGAAGTTTATGGTCAAGTCGTGAAGATTCTGAACCTAAACGAAGAGCAACTCACAGTATATCCGAGTTCGGGTACTCGGAAAGAACCGGCCATTAGGTTTAGGGTGGGGCACGCGCTAACTCACTTAAAGCGCAATGGGCTCGTAGAAGACTTGAGCCGAGGCATTTGGACGCTTTCAGAAGAAGGCGGGTCCATTACAGAAATAGACCCTAAACAAGTAAGACGTGTCGCGGACCGAGTTAGGAGGAAGGAAGCGGTGCAAGACAAGAACAAGACTGCCCAAGTACGCGTTCCGACACTTGATAAATTGATGAACCCGACTTTGTTAGCCTTCCATCGTTTGGGCGGTTCAGGCACGAACGAAGACATTTATGACGAGGTTGTAGACCTGCTTCTGCTAACTGATGAGCAGCTTGAGGTTCTTCACGAGGCAGGAAGAGGAAAGCAAACCGAATTCGACCATCGTCTAGCTGTCGCAAGATCTTACTTAAAGAAATACGGTCTCTTGGAAAACATCAAACCCAAACATTGGGCGCTAACGGAGAGAGGTTCAGCAGTTGCAAGGGTGAATCCATTCGCCGTTATTCTAAACTACCAGCAAATGGCCTGGGAGGAGAGTATGCAGCGCCAACGTAGCATGTTGCCCGAATTCTGGGATGTCGATGCGACTTTGTCTTGGTAGCAAGAATCCTTCCTCACTTCAACCTCCACGCTATCCCCGCAACCAGCAGCAGCACCTCATCCGCCGCCTCAGCAACCCGCTGATTGGCTCTTCCCAGCATATCGCGATAGAGAACGCCCAAGCGCGTCGGCGGGACCACGCCCATGCCCACCTCATTGCTCACCAGCAGCCAGGTCGCCGCCGAGCGCTGATGCAGGTCCAGCAGGCGATCCACTTCGCATAGGGCCGCCTCATTCGCTTCCTGCTGCGAGACCGAGTC
>WTGC01000022.1 GCA_011523705.1 Chloroflexota bacterium
GGTTGAGGGCCGTGTCCTTAACGGGGTGGAGGTTCGAGTCCTCTTCAGGGCATGAGATAAAAGCTCACCATGGTTGGTGGGCTTTTTCGTTGCGCCGAATATTAAGCGCCTGTAAACTGCTACTGGAATAGAGCGTAACAACTACAAGCCGCATCGCTAGCGCGTCGAGTGCTGCAAACTAGTCGTATTCCTGATACTCGCGCGTCGAGCCGGAAATGTGAAGGCAAAAGATGAGCGAATCCAGTAAAGCAATATTGCAGCGGGCGTATACGCTAATCGAGAATGGTGAACTGGAAAAGGCGCAGGAGATTCTGGCGCCGCTGCTCCAAGACGATGCGGACAACGCCCATGTTTGGTGGGTGTACACGCATGCGGTGCAAGACGCATCCATGGGGCTGGCCGCGCTGGAACGTGTGCTGGAGCTTGATCCAAAGTATCCCGGCGCGCGCGAGTTGAAGGCGGATGTCCTCGAGGCGCAGGCCAAAGATCCAGACTTGGTCGCCTTGGAGGCGCGACGGTCGGGCGCCCCGGGCGCCGCGGCGGCCATTGATGTCGACGATTGGGAAGACCTGCAGCCTGCTGTGGAAACGGATGCGAATGGCTCATCATTCCGCGGCCGCTTCGCATTGCTAGTTGTTGTACTTGTCATCGTCGTTGGCGGCGGCCTGGTCTTGTCTGGCGCACTTGATCTGTCGCAGTTGCTCTCCGGCATTTTGCCATCTCCTGAACCACAAGTGATAGTCGTTTCAGAATCAACTGCTGAGCCGACTTCAGCCAATCCAGTGAGCGAGCCGACTTCAGCCAGTCAAGCGAGCGAACCGACGTCGGTCATCGTCGATAGCGAGGCGACAGTAGCGCCTGTCGTAGCGGCGACGGCGACCTCGGAACCTGTTGCCGAGGCAATGCCCCAGGAAGCCGACGTGAATGCCACGGAAGTGATCGCCCCGGCCACCGAGCAGGAACCAACAGCCACCGCGACCCGAAGACCGACAGCAACGTCTACACCCAAGGCTTCCCCCACGCCCACTCCCACGATCAGTTCTGACTCTATCCGCATCGCCAGTTTCGTCAGCTCGGTCGCTGAAACGATTTCGGATTTCACCATCGTTCCATTGCAGAGTGGGATGCTGCCCACAAAGCTAGGCGATACGCTGGTCATTATCGTATGCGCCGTTCCGGGACCGGAATTTAACCAGCGCCTAAACACAGTGCTGACCGCTGTCGTGACCTTGGAAGCAGACTTGCCCGAAAACATTGAGGCGGTGGCCGCCGGGCTGGTCAATTGCGACGATGAAGACGCTGACTTGCGCATCGTCGGGGTCACACGGGCCACAATCAGCGCCTTCGCCAATGAAGAAATTGACTCCAAAGACTTCCAGCGCGCCTGGCAGCCCTTGCCTTGAATCTGGCCTCTGGCAGCAGTATCCTAATTTCAAGATCAACGTACGCAGGGGCGCGGCTTGCCGCCGGATAATTCTACCCATGAGCAAGGGCAGAAAAGTCATTACCAAGAATCGCAAAGCGCATCGCGATTATCTGGTCCGCGACCGATACGATGCCGGGCTCGTACTCTTGGGCTCGGAAATCAAGTCGATCCGCAATCACAATATCAATATTGGCGATGGATATGTTCAGGAAAAAGCTGGCGAATTGTGGCTGCTGAATACGCATATCGCGCCCTATAAAGAAGCGAATATTTTTGGGCATTCCGATCCTCGGCGACCGCGCAAGCTCTTGCTGCACCGGCGCGAGATCAATCGCATCATCACGCGGATTCGCCAGAACGGCATGACGGCGATTCCGCTGCAGGTGTACCTGGAGCGGGGCCGGGCAAAAGTGGAGATCGGCGTCGCGCAGGGCAAGAGGCGCTATGACAAACGCGCCGACCTGGCAAAGCGCGATGCTAACCGGCAGATTGAGCGCGCGCTAAAGGAGCGCTAAAGCCGCCCTTTGTGGTTGTAGCCTGCGTAGCGCAGTGCTAAAATCCTCGCGTCGAAATCGAGTCTTTAGTACGTAGAAGGTGATATGGCTGCAATGAACGGCAAGAAACCGCGTGTGCTCTCCGGCATTCAACCCTCGGGCAACTTGACAATTGGCAACTACCTGGGCGCGTTGAAGCAATGGGTAGAAGTGCAGCACGATTACGATTGCTTCTATTGCGTAGTCGACTTGCACGCGATTACGACGGCGCAAGACCCGGCCGAGTTGCGTCAGAAAACGCGCGAGAGCGCCGCCATGTACATCGCCGCCGGGCTGGACCCGGAGATCTCGACGATATTTGTGCAGTCGCACGTGCCCGCCCACTCGGAGTTGGCCTGGATGCTCACCTGCATGGCGCCCTTGGGCTGGCTCCATCGCATGACCCAATTCAAAGACAAATCGGCCAAGCAGACCCAGGAGTCCATCGGCGCCGGCCTGCTCAATTATCCCAGCTTGATGGCGGCGGATATTTTGCTCTATCACGCCGATCTAGTGCCGGTCGGCGATGATCAGAACCAGCACCTGGAATTCACGCGCGATCTGGCGCAGCGCTTCAATCACATGTATGGCGATACCTTCACCTTGCCTTCGGTAATGAATCCCCAAGCCGGCGCGCGCGTCATGGGCTTGGACAACCCGACGGCGAAAATGTCGAAGAGCGAAGCGGCCGAGAACCATGCGGTCTTCTTGCTGGACAGCTTGCCCGCGGCGCGCAAGAAAATCATGCGCGCGGTGACCGATTCGCAGCGCGAGATTCGTTTTAGCAAAGAGCGGGAACGCGCCGGCGTCAACAATCTGCTCACCATCTATCAGGCGATCACAAACGAATCCAGCGATGCGATTGAAGCTGATTTTGCCGACAAGGGTTACGGCGATCTCAAGCGGGCGGTGGCTGATTGCGTCGCTGCAACGCTTGAGCCGCTGCAAGCGCGCTACTACGAATTGATGAACGAAGCCGGTTATCTGGATTCCGTGCTCAAGCTGGGGCGGGAGAAAGCCGGCGCAATCGCCGAGGCGACGCTCAAATTGGCGCAAGAACGCATGGGATTCCTGGCGCCGTCTTGACCTTCTGACCGAGTTTGACTAGAATGACTGGCGAGCCCCATTCGTCTAGCGGCCTAGGACGTGGCCCTCTCAAGGCCAAAACAGGAGTTCGAGTCTCCTATGGGGCACTGTAACCTCGGATCGTACGCGTCCGAGGTTTTTTCTTGAACGGGCTGCTCCAAGCGGAAGGGTGACAGCGAGATGCAGATCGAGCGCGCGATAGACACCGGCCGCAAGACACAGGCTGTCAATGTCACGGGCAACTGCCAATCCATGATTGCTGGGACAAAGAACGGCATTGCCGTCTTCAACGTTCTGCACACGACAGCGGCGCTCATCGTATGTGAAGACGATCCAGATCTGCGCGACGACCTGGTCCGAGTAGCGGAGCACTGGCTCGAGAACCTTCGTCCATTCCGGCATGGCCGCTATGGCGCGCCCAACGCAGAAGCCCACATCACCAGCGCGCTGGCCGGAACATCCCTGACGCTTCCAATCATCGATGGCAAGTTGCTCCTTGGCAGTTGGCAAAGTATACTTCTGTTGGAGCTAGACGGGCCGCGGCGGCGAAAGCTCGTGTGCACCATTATTGAGACGCAAAACTAAATTGAGGTTAAAGAAATGCTAACGCGCGAACAAATTGAGCAGTTTCATGAAGATGGCTATCTGGCGGTAGATCGCCTGCTGGATTACGAGTTGGACATTGAACCGGTCATTGAAGAATACCAACGGCTGCTGGACGACCTCGCTGAGCAATGGGTGGCCGAAGGGCGCCTCGAGAGCGCATTCAGCGACCTGCCATTTGAAGAGCGGCTGGTCGAGGTATATCGAGCCGGCTGCGATTATTATCAGGCATTTGATATTGCGCTGCCCAATGGCAATATCCGCGCGGACACGCCCATTCATTTGGGTCCGGCTGTTTTCAATTTGCTGCGCAGCCCCCGTTTGCTGTCCGCCGTTGAGTCGCTTATCGGCGGCGAAATCTACAGCAACCCGATTCAGCATGTGCGCATCAAACCGCCACTCGACTCGGTACAAAAAGAAGATGTGGATAATGCGCTGGTGAGCGCCACCCGCTGGCATCAAGACAATGGCGTCGCGCTGCCCGAAGCCGACGAGACCAAGATGTTGACCTGCTGGGTAGCGGTTAGCGAAGCGACGCCGGAAAATGGCTGCCTTCAAGTCTTGCCGAAGAGCCACCGCGAAGGCATCGCCTTGCATTGCACCGTCACCAATCAGCTCGGCATTCCCGAATCGATGATCGAGCGGGAGCAGGCAAAGCCGGTGCCACTGAATCCCGGCGGCGTTCTATTCTTCCATCCCATGTGCAAACACGGCTCGCTCGATAACAACAGCGACGCCTTTCGCTGGAGCTTCGACCTGCGTTACAACCCGATCGGCGAGGCCACCGGGCGTCCACATTTTCCCGGCTTCATCGCGCAGAGCCGCGAAAACCCGGAGTCAGCGCTAGACGATCATCGCGAGTGGGCGAAACTATGGCATGACGCGCGCGCGAGACTAGCCGACGTCGAAGAGATCAAGCACAACCGCTGGGACAAGGATGATCCGCTCTGCGCCTAATCCCCATTGCGCCCTTTGTATAACTCTATAGAAACAGATGTATAACGAGTTAATTCTGTTCGGCTTACGCTGCGGTTCCATAATGAAGAGCGCCTATTTTCCGTTCAACTGTTCTTGAGTCAAAGCGCGACCGGGCGAGCATCCCTATGTCTAACGGCTACCCAGTCCCAGCAAAATCCGTTCAAACCGAAATCGTCATCAATAAGTCGCGATTCTTGACCACTGTGGAATTGGCGACGAGTGTCGCTGGCGCCCGCGACCGGCTGGCCGCGCTCCGCTCCGAGTTGGCGAGCGCCAATCATCATGTTTACGCCTTTCGCGTCGGCTTTGGCAATTCGGTCACCGAAGGCATGAGTGATGACGGCGAACCGACGGGTACGGCTGGTCCCCCAACCCTTGCGGTCCTGCGGGGCGCCGGCATCGGCGACATTTTGCTGGTGACAGCGCGTTACTTTGGTGGAAAGAAGCTGGGCACTGGCGGACTGGTGCGCGCCTACACCGCCTCGGCACAAGAAGCGCTGCGGGCGCTGAAGACCGAATTGAAAGTGCAACGACAGACGGTCGGGCTCGAATTGCCCTACACCTTTTACAATCTCGCCAAGCGGCTTATCGCTGCGCACAACGGGACGATAGAAGATGAGGCATTAGACGAACAGGTCTTGCTGATCGTCCGTTTTATCGCGGCTGATCTGGAGCGCTTTACCATTGAAATTCGAGAGCGAACCGCAGGCCAAGTGCTGCCGGTTGCACTGTCTTAACTTCCTAGGCCATTTTCTGGGCGATCAATTGCCGGACTTGCGAAATGGCGCGGTGGGAGGGCGCAATCGTCTCCGCCAGTGAAATGTACTGGCGCGCGTCTTCTAATTGATCATTTTCGATTAGCCAGGCAGCCAATTGCATCAGAAGATAGATATCGTTGGGGAAGCGCTCGAGGGCGGCATTCAGCATGGTTATGGCTTCATCGCGTTCATTCCGTGACCACAAGATGCGCGCGACGCCCAAATCAATTTGAGGATCGGGTCCCGCCGGTTCCGCCGCCTCGCGCAGCACGTCCAGCGCGCTCTCATCATCCCGCCAGCTGCGATAGCACGCGGACAAGAGCAGATGGAGATCAACGAGCCTCGGCGCGAACTCTATTGCCTGCTCCAGCAGTTCCACTTTGTCTTCCGACACCGGACGATTTGCACTCAGAACGACTTTTGTCTCAGCATATTGCTCGGCGAAAGACGGCAAGGACGCCTGCAGCTTGATTCGCTGAAGCTCCAGCTCCAGATTGTCGTCGATCTCAGCGAAGGCGGCGCGGCAGGCTTCAACCATTTCGTTTGCCAGCGCGCTGTCCGCATCGGCCAAAGCCAGCTGAGCAAGAAATACATAGGCATAGGCATTGGCATCAAGATGTCCTTCCAGAATATCGTAGGCGCGATCGTGGTCTTCGAGCTCAATCATCCGGTCCAGGACCTCGCCGATAAAATCGCCCTCTTCGTCTCTTTGCAGCAGGCGCTCGAAGTAGATCCAGCGATCTTCGTCCGCAACGTCGATCATGTAGGCAAGCGCCAGCTGAAGAGCGCCCAAGTCGTCCCGTACGCCGTCGTTGTATAGCTTGAGCGCGTTTGCGATTTCGACCGCAATATGCGCGTCTTCATCGTGTTCTTCCGGATCTAGCAGCAGCACGTCTTCAACATTCAAGCTATTGACCTCGGCCGCCATCAAAAGCTCGGCATATTGCCAATAAAGCGCGGGATCTCCCAAGCCGCTTTCCAGCGCAAGCTGCGCCGTCTCGATAGCCGCCTCGACCTGCCCCGCATTGAGCTGGATCTCAATCATGGCGCACCATACAGACGCCTGCACACCCGCTTGCAAGCGCGGCTGCAAGAAGGCAAGCGCTTGCTGAGCCTGGCCCAGGCGCGAAAGCCCCAGAGCGGCGGCGGCAGCGCCGGGCGCGGCCAACGCCTCATGGCCGAATGTGCGGCTGAGCTCGCTCACGACTAGCTCGCCAATTTCGGCTATTCCCGGCTGCATCACCTGCTTTGCCATCATTCCTAAACACCAGAAGGAGAATTGCCCGGGATTCGAGGCACAAAGTTCAACTACCTCAAAAAACTGCTCGCGGACCTCGTTCTCGCTCCACTCGACATCCCACATATACAGGTATACATCGAGATTCCAGCCAAACACCGCTTCCAGCAGCGCCTCAACTTCAGCGACATCCGTATCTCGCGAATCGTATTCGATGATGGAATTAGTGTTCACCTCTCCTGCAATCAACCCATAGACGTCCGCCGCGATGGCCGGCAGCGCCAAGGTGAAGGCGGCCAGCGACTCAAAGTGATAAGCCAGGGCGTCGCTGTCGATTTCGCTCTCGGCCAGGCTCTTGTCAATTACAAGCTGCAGATCATAGCCGTCGGCGGCTGCTATGAGCGCGCCTTCCAGGATCACGTTGTCGGTCAAGCCATCCAGCGCCCAATCAGCCGGAGAGAACTGGTAATCGGAGGCGGTGATCTCCGCGTTTTCGTCGACGCTGTCAATCTTAGCGAAGCAACGATAAACCCGCGTGTCCTGATACTGTTCCACGAGGTAACAGAGACAAGCAGCCAGCCCCATAGCCGCTTCAGGCATGGCGGCGCTAAGGATCGGATATACGCCGATGCGAAAGCGCTCACTGGACTGAATCGTATTCGCCAGGCCGGCGGCGCTGCCGAAGATCGAGGTCGGCGCTCCTGACTCGCTGGGCTGTTTGCCAAGCGATTTCATTCTCTCGACGGCATTGAACATGAACGGCGCTCCAATCAAAACACCCTGCCAATATGACAGGGTGCATTGTATATCTGACTAGGTCGTCTGAATAGAATACGCGGCTAGTTGACGACCCTTACCTGGCTGAAATCGCCACGGAAAACAGTGTAGAAATTGTTCAGCCAACCCTGACCAAAGCTGCCTTCAACGAGATACCAGCCCCGGCCTCTGGAAAGCCCGAGCACACGCAGAACCGTGCCTCCTGGCACGGTTGCGACGATGCTGTTGTTGATGCCGGCGCCGCTGCGGATGTTTAGAAAGGCTGTATTGACAACTGCCCGCGGCGTGGAACCGGAGAGATGCGCCCCTTCTCGCGCGCTCGTCTGGCCTGACCGCGAGAGACCGGAGAAGTTGCCGCGGCCCACCGTATAATTGGAATTGACCCAGCCAGTGCCGGCCGATGTTTGGACCTGATACCAGACGCCGCCGCTGTCGATCGCCGTGACGATCAGATTCGTCCCACCCTTGACCACGGTCAGGACATTATGTCCAACGCCTGGTCCGGTCCGGACGTTGAGGAAGCTGGTGTTCACCACGAGATGCGGCGTCCCTGGCGCCATGGTCGTCGCGCCGGACCCAAGATTCGTCGGCTGGCCTGGCGCAGTACCTCTGGAAACGCCCGAGAAATTGCCGCGCCCGACAGCATAAGTTGAATTGATCCAGCCGCTGCCGGCCGACGTGGCCACCTGATACCACACGCCACCACCGTCAATCGCGGTGACTAGCAGATTGGTACCGCCCTTGACCGTGACAAGGACGGGATGACCAATACCTGGACCGGTCCTGACGTTAAGATAGGCTGTATTCACAACGACATGAGGCGCGCCCGCGGGAATAGCCGTCCCGCTGCCCAAATTCGCCGGCGTGAACTGGTTGGGAACGCTCGTGAAATCTCCTCGCGCCACCGTGTAGAACGAATTGACCCAACCTTGCCCTCTGGGGCTCGTGACCTCGATCCAATCACTGCCGACGCGGAGCGAAATCACGGGCAATACTGTCCCCCCCGCCACTGTGTCGATGATATCATGGCCGGCGCCCGGCCCGCTTCGCACATTTAGCCGGTATGTGTTTACCACCAAATGCGGCGTATTTTGCGCGACAGCGAGTGACTGTACCGAGGTAAGCAAAGCGACCACAATCATCGAAAAGAGCAATGCCCGATATCTTATGCGATTGGCCATAATCTTCTCCCGTCAAGACCTATCAGCGTTATCAATGCCTGCTAGCACGAAAGTTAGTATAGTGGTCACTAACATACGGGGCAAACGAATTCTCTAGCAATCTCCGCCTCTTTGCCGGTCTTGTTCATGAAGTTCCCTTCGGGCGCCGCGCGAGAATGAGGGACTGGTAATGCTGGAACGCTAGGAAACGAATTAGCTGAAAATAGCGCCAGAAAATTGACACAATGTCCCCGTTGTGTTAACATGACCGCAGATCGCAAAAGGCGAAGGGATTTGTTATGGCTTTGGCCGAGCAGCAGACGATTGGCGTAGTAACGGACAGCACCGTTCTTGATGTCACGCCGGCGGCGGTGTCCATCATCAAGAGCTTGCTCGAACAGCGAGAGATTCCTGAACACGCGCTTCGCGTCTTTGTGACGGGCGGCGGCTGTTCCGGCTTGCAGTACGGCATGGCTTTTCAGGAGGCGCCAGAAGCAGGCGATACCGTTGTCGACTGTGCAGACGTGCGCCTGCTGGTTGATCCGACGAGCATGATGTACCTCAGAGGCGCCACCATTGATTACGTCGACAGCTTGATTGGCGGCGGCTTCCGCATCGACAATCCCAATGCCGTTTCCAATTGTGGCTGCGGCCATTCCTTCAAGGGTTCGGATGAAGGCGCTGCCGACCAAAGCGAAGGCTGCGGGACCTGCGGAAGCTATTAAGCCTGTATTCGTACATGCGGACGCGGGCGCCAGTCACCATCGGTGACTAATCTTTAGTTCCGCAGCAGACTGATCAATAAGCCTACAATTCCCAGACCGGCCAAAGCCAGGATCGGTACCAGCGGGGGCAGATCAAACAAGCGCCGTTCGGCCGCTTCCACCACCTCGAGTTGATGAACAAACGAAGGCTGCGTTGCTGGTGGCGTAAAAGTCGGCAGCGACGTTGCTTCGATCACTTCCACGACGCTGGCGGCATCCGCTTCTCCCGTGGCAATTTCGATTGTACGCGGATTGGCGCCTGACCGATCGGCGTTCTCGTCACCGATCGGCGCCGCGCTTCCCGGGGCGATAACGGCGTCAAGATTGTCGATCACTTCAATTTGAGACGGGTCGCCTTCAATGGTCACCAGATCGCCGTAGACCCATGCTCGTCCATTAGGCGACAGTTCAAAGCTCAATTCGTACCAGCGATAATAATTGCGCAGCACCGGATAGAGCGCGCCGTGCGCAATAGTGCCAAGCAAGTCGCTTTCGATATCGGGCAAGGCGCGGACATTGACGTTCCCGGCGGATTGCAGCGCCTGCAGCCGCGCGGATGGCAAGGGCGTCGGCGTATAGCTGGGCGTGATGGTCGGCGCCAGCGCTCGCGCGCCTTCTGGGGTCGGTGTGACCAGGTTGGCGCGCAAGGGTGTCGCGTCGGCGGCGCCTTGCGCGAATGAAGGCGCAAGATAGACAAGGACCGCTGCCAAAAGCGCCACAAATCCAATCGCGCGGCGAATCTGAATCCGGTCACCAGGAAATCGCGTTGACATCAGTGAATCGACCTTGCTCGGCGATCACGCTGCGGTTGTCCAAGGTGTTCACCAAGAAGCCTTGATAAAGTTGGCTGCCCAGCCCGACGACTTTCCAGTTGCTCATGACAAATGGGGGGACGGCGACGCCTGGCGGGCAGCGATTGCAATCCGCCGGGATCCATTCGCCATTGAAGCGCCGGGCGATATGCAGATGCGTCGCTGTGCTGAAGCCGCCGGCGCAAGACGTGTATCCCAGGATGTTGCCCGAATCGACAACTAGGCCTTCGTTCAAGGCGTCGTGCGGGCTGACATGCAAATAGAGTATTGTCCAGCCGCTTGCTTCATCGCCGTCGCCATCGAGGTCCAGCACGATGACGCCGTCGTCTATTCTGGCGATGATTCCATTGGCAATCGCCGTGATCGGGTATCTCGATGTATAACACCAGCCGGCTTTCTCCTCGTCCGGCGGCGCAAAGTCAACGGCTGACCAGGCGCTGCCGTTCCCCCATCCACCGTGGAAGCCGCCGGTGAATCGCCAGACATCGCCGCGCGGGAACGGAAGCGTCAAGGCCGGCTGAAGCAATTCTGAGGCCGTCAGTTCACGCGCATCCGCGAATGGATCGCCAAACAGGCGTCGATAGGTCTCGAATAAGCCAGCCTCGCCAACGTCGATTTCCCATTGCTCAAGAGTTCGCATTTGCGCGATCGCGAATTGCACGCCGATGGTTCCGGCCTTCAAGTCCGGATGATAATTCAGGCGGCTGCCGTCGGCAGCTTCGATAATCGTCTTGCCGCGGTATTTCCAGTCGTAATACCCTTGGTTGAGCCGGTCCGCCAGCCAACTCAATTGGGCGTAAAGCCCCTTCCGCCCGGTCGGCGTCGGCGCGTCCGGCGCTACAAACGGGTAAAGCAGCGCTTCTTCCTCTTCTGTCGACGTGGTGACAAGCCCGGCGTAGTGTTCCAGAAACGCAATCAGGAGGCGCGCGTCAACGCTGTATTCGCGCGATACGCGTTCGATGATTTGGCTCGCGGTCAAAGCGTCGCTGCGCTGCGTGCCATCAGCCAGCCGCGTCGGCGTGAATACATTGATCTGCGGCAGCATGCCGCTTTGCGAGCGAAGGAAAGCATCGACATCGAAATCTATGGCGCCAACGGATCGTACCAGCCGCGTGTCCGGCACAATGCGAAATGCGGGCGTGTATTCCACCGGCGTCTGCGGCAAGTTGATAACCTGCCCCACCTCCAGAAAATCAGGATTCGGCAGGTCATTGGCTTTTAGCAGTGCATTAATGGAGACATCGTAGCGTTCGGCGATTCGCGTGAGCGTGTCGCCCCGCTGGACGGTATGAGAGGCCTTCTGCCCTTCCTGGACTTCTGACTCGGCGGCCAAAGCTTCAACGGAATGCGCAGCAACCGCCGATGCGGATTCGTCTTGGCTCGTCCCCGATGCCGGGGTAGAAACCGCCTGGCGGACGCGCGGAACGGTGTTGCCTGACGGCGTCGCCCGCTGAAGCGATTCCGTCGCGGAATGGACCGGCGACGCGTTAGCTTGGGCGGACACCGCCGAGCGCTCGTCTTCAGTCGCGGCCGCATCCCAAGCCATGGTGCAGCCGGCGATAAGGGCAAGGCAAAGCAGCAAGGCCACTGTCGGCAAGAATCGAAGGCAGCGGGAAATAGATATTGGCTTGCTGGCGGCAAACTGCACTTGGGCGCACCTTTGAACACCTGTATACTAGTTCAGTATTCTCAATCGCGACATCAACATTAGGAGTGAGCTATGGCCACCGCTGATGAGGTAAAGAACTTGTTTCCGGCAATGGTGGATCGATTCCTCCCAGAGAAAGCTGGAGATATAAACGCGACAATTCTCTTTGATCTGAGTGGCGACAATGGCGGTCACTTTTGGCTCAAGATCGCCGATGGCGCCGCCACAACGGGCGCCGGCGAATTGAGCGATCCGGCGATGACAGTCAAAGCGAGCGCTGACGATTGGTTCGCGGTCGCCACCGGTGAAATGAATGCGATGCAGGCCTTCATGACGGGAAAACTCAAAATCCTCGGCGATATGGGGCTGGCGATGAAAATTCAGACGATCTTCGCGCAATAGGGAATCCACGCCATCGATCAATCAATCGTCGTCTGATTCCAGTCCAAAGGAAGCCAAGCTCAAACTGAAGCCGGCCGCGTCAAGCGCCTCGTCGATCGCCGCCGTGGCAACATCATCGGTCACGATTTCATCGAGGCTGCTCAAAACTTCAAAAGCCTGCCGGCCGCCGATTTCTCCCAAGGACCAAATCGCAATCAATTGAATCTCTTGGTCGTCGCTCAGCGTGAACTCGCCGACGCGGCGCGCCGCTTCTTTCAACTGTATCTGGCCGCAAGCTCTTATGGCTTCAAAGACGCACTCGCCATCAGAGCCCTCGAGTTCGTCCATCAATTTGTCGCGCCAATTCGAGCTGCAAGTACGCCCCATCGCGTAAATGGCGCCGACTCTAAGTTCATGGTTGCCATCCGCATAAGCGGTCTCGATGAGTTCGCTCACCATTGGGTGGCTCGAATTGGCGAGCGCTTCCAAAGAGCGGCGGCGGATTTCCACCGGCTCCGCAGGATCGCTATGGACGCCATAAGCCAGCGATTGCGCCTCAGCCGCGAGCTCGGCCGGGATATCGCCGTATTCGCCCAGAAGAAGGAAGCGGCCCATATGCTCAAGCGCGCGCGCCCGAACGGCGGCGTCATGGTCGGACCCTGCCATATTCATCAGCGTGCGCATGGTCTCGGCTGACTCATCAGTCCACAATAGGTCAATGGAGGTCGCGCGGACGAGGCTGCTTTCATCTTCGAGGCAATGCCGGGCAATCTCACGGAAATTGAGCTCGAACATGGCTTCGCTGGCTTCGTTCAGCGCGCGCAGCACCCGATGCTTGGCGACAGCGGGAAGCGGATTCCAGACCGGCTCAATCATCCGCAGTTCCTCAGCAGTCAAGTCGCTTAGACCATATACAATTGCCGCTGGCACGATTGCCTGAGACGAACTTGACTCGTTACTCAGTAATCGAGCAAGGTCTTCAAGCGAAGGCTTGGGGATTGCCGGGTCGACCGCTTCTTCTTCGAATGCGAACGTTCGCTTTTCTTCCATGATTAGTTAATTGTCGGCGGATGAATCAAGTCATAAATCATGACTACCGACCCCAGCGCCAGCAGCAGCACAATGCCAATCTGATGTATTCGCGCTTCGGTCCTGGGGGCGACCGGCTTTCCGCGCAATATTTCAATCAGCACGAAGACGATACGCCCGCCATCGAGAGCCGGTATCGGCAGCAAGTTGCTGATGCCCAGGAATATGCTAATCAGGGCGATGAATTTCAGCATGATGCCGGGACCTTCCTGCATGCTGCGCTGCAAGAATTCGCCGCCGATCTTGCTAATGCCGATGATACTGATGGGGCGCGCGTCCCGGCCGCTGAGCGAGCCGTCGAGCAAACGACCTGGTATCGAGGCGATAAGCTTCAGAGTATTCACCGTTGTGCGAACGCTGTAGGAGAAGGCCTCAGGAATACTCTGCGGGATCAATTCATATCTGTATCCACCGTTGGCGAAACGAGTGCGGTCTCTCAGGCCAAACTGCGATCGAACCCCCATACCCAGCCGCCCTTCCGCTTCAGGCGGATTGACGCGCGGCGTGACGACCACCACGATGTCTTCCGTCGAGCCGTCTTCATGCTCTCGCCTGAGTGTGAGCGGGAGTTGTCCGCCCGCATAATCCTTCGCGGCCTCTTGCAAAGTCCGGGCCGGATTACCCGATGGCGCAATCGGTGTATGGTTGATCTGGCCAATAATGTCCCCGGCCTGAATGCCAGCCAGCGCCGCCGGCGATTCTTCCAGCACGGTCACCACCTGCACGAAACCAGAGCGCCCCGCGAAGTCCGGCTTGACGCGCAAATCGTACTCATCGCCCGTTTCGCGGCCGATGAGCGAAAACTGAATCGAATCTCCTTGATAGCTCTTCAGTTTCTCATGAAAGGCCACAAAATCGGCGAAACGCTCCCCGTTGATCTTTTCGATGGCGTCCCCTGCTTGGGCATCTGTCCCGTAAAACAGGGAGCCGGGTGGAATCGCCACAATTTGG
The DNA here is from genome assembly GCA_011523705.1 of Chloroflexota bacterium. Lineage (GTDB taxonomy): Bacteria > Chloroflexota > Anaerolineae > Aggregatilineales > Phototrophicaceae > UBA6055. The sequence goes on from WTGC01000022.1 coordinate 14,204, forward strand.
CTTAGACCGCCAACGGGCAGGGAAAGCCCGATTAGAGCGACCACAAAGAAAAGTATCAGCGCCATAAGGAAATTGGCGAAGGCGCCGGCGGCCATAAAGAAAATGCGGCCCAAGGCGGGCGCCTCATTGACCGACATCATCGTGCGCTCGTCCACACCGCGCAGGCGCAGCATTTCGCGCTCCGATACCAGGCGAACCAGCCCCGAGCGCCGCCGCTCCAAGACAACCCGATCCCGTTTTACCTTGTCATCACTGGCTGGACCAATCATGTCCTCGCCCAATGGACGAACGAATCCACCTAAGGGCAGTAGATTCAGCGTGAATTCCGTTTCACCGAGCATGAACAAGCGCCCAACGCGCGGCGGGAAACCAATGCCAAACTCGAGCACATTGATGCCAACCAGCTTGGCGGCAATATAATGACCGAGCTCATGTATGATGACTGCCGGAATCAGAACGAGCGCGAAAGCGACAATTGCAAGCGCGATGTCAGTTGTAGCGGCGTATACGAGCATCGACGACTGCCCTCCAAAAGGATTCGATTCGTTTACATTATACGTCCGAGATGCGAATGGACGCAAGGAAGGCCATTCGCGCTAGTCCCTAAGACTCAACACGCAGGCGCCCCCGCCCGCCGACGATCGCAAGATGTCCAGCTCGCCTGAAAGCGACCGCAAGCGCGCGCTCACCTCATTGGCATCGCTGGCGGCGCAGATGCAATGCACATTGGGTCCGGCATCCAAGGTGTAGCAGACCTGTAATTTCTCGATCGTACGCCAATAGCGCACCGCCTTCATAATCGCGAAAGAGAGCGGCGCCCAGTAAAACAGCGGAGGATCGCTCGTCATCATAACCGCATGCATCAGGTTGCTGTCTTCCTCGACCACGCTTGCGAATTGTTCAAAGTCTCGACTCATGATTGCCGATTTCACAACTCGCAAGCGTTCGGCGGCTGAGCTGATGCGTGCCGGCTGCAAAACGCTGGAATCAGCCGTTTCATGACCAGCGCTGGAACTCGTTCGCTTGTGCGCCCGGCTCACGATGGCGATGATATCGATCAAATCCCAGTGTTCGGGCGGCGCAAAGGATTCCGCGAATGATGTCTCATGGGAATCGCCCGCGTGCCATTCGACATATCCCGACGGGATCGAGCGCGCGGCCGATCCCGAGCCCCTCCGCGCCAAAGTGGAGAGTTCCCGCTCCGGCAGTTCCAAGCCTAGCGCGGCGCAGGCGGCCGCAGTCAAGGCGGCGAAGGCTGACGCTGACGAAGCGATACCAGTCCCCATCGGAAAGTTATTCGTCGAGCGGACACGCGCGTAGCGACTTGTCTTGAAACGCGCGCGCAGCATATCCAGATGATTGCGAACGCGCTCAAGGGCTGAATCGGCAGCGATTGCCCCGTTGATAGTAAGCGTGTCATGTTTCAGGTCGTCATCCCAAGCGACAGTTGTCGTCGTGTGGAGGTCGGCCAGGTTCATGCTGATTGACGAGTTGGCGGGCAGCCGCAGGCGATGATCCCGGTTCCCCCAATATTTGACAAAGGCGATATTGGAATGCGCTCTAGCTGTCGCCGTCTGCGGTTCGTCAACCATTCACCATTGCCGTTCTCATTCGGTGACTGAAGTTTTACTGGAATTGTGCGACAATATCACTAGACTTATGGCGCTGTCCACTGCCAAAGGGGCGGGGAGCATCTTGGAAACCGTAAGCAGTCTGATCGAATCGATGAGGCCCAAGCAATGGACGAAGAACATACTCTTCGTCTTTCCGGCAATCGTATTCAGCGAGCAGCTATTCGAGCTGGAATTGCTTGGCCGCGTGATTGTCTGCAGCATTCTGCTTATTCTAAGCTCCGGCTGTGTTTACATCATAAATGACTTGGCTGACATCGAGGCGGACCGTGCGCACCCGGTCAAGCGGCGGCGACCGATAGCTTCCGGTCGTCTCTCCGCATCCGCGGCTAAGGCGGCAGTTGTGATTCTACTCCCGCTCTTGCTGCTGGCTGCCTATTATTTTGATGAGCGCCTGGCGCTGCTCGTCATTGTTTACTTTGCAGTGCAGATTGCCTATTCCCATACCATCAAGCATATCGTGATATTGGACCTACTGGTTGTTGCGGCGGGATTTGTCTTGCGGCTCCTCGCCGGCGGCGTCGTCATTGATGTTAGCTTGTCGCCCTGGCTTTACGCGTCAGCCGGCTTGCTTGCTCTGTTTCTGGTTATTGGAAAGCGGCGCCAAGAGCTGGCAACGCTTGGCGCCGACGCTGCGGCGACGAGGCGCGCTTTCGCGCAATACAACCTCCCATTGCTGGATGACATGCTGCGCATCGTGACCTCGGCGACGACAATTACGTACATCATTTATACTGTCGAATCGCCGACGATGATTCGCGATGGGCAAAACCTCGGTCTGATAACGGTTCCCTTCGTAATCTATGGTCTGTTTCGCTATCTGTACCTGATCCATGTCGAAGAACGCGGGGGAGCGCCTGACGAAGTTCTCCTCAACGACCGTCCGCTGCAAACTGCGATTGGCTTGGCCGCCCTCGCCTACATGGCGATCTTGTATGTCTTCTAGGTCCTCATGAGCGCGGAGGCGAGCGCGCCGGGAAAAGCCATCCTTGTAGGCGAGCACGCCGTCGTTTACGGTATGCCCGCCATCGCGCTGCCCCTTTCCAGTATTCGCGCCAAGGCAGCTTACCGGCAGACGACGTCACCCTTGACCCTCATCGCCGAAGACTTGGCGCGTCCGCCGCTTATGATTGACGCTGACGATACAATTTCATCTGTTCCGCTGGCTCGAATGGCTGCTTTGACCATGCAGCATTTCGGCCTGAAGAGTCTCCCTGGCGAAATCAGAATACGCTCGGATATACCGATCGCCAGTGGTCTGGGTAGCGGCGCCGCCGTGTCCGCCGCAATAGGGCGCGCCATCGCCCAGCTGCACGGCGAAGATATGCCGGCTGAAGCGCTGAATCGGCTCGTATATGAGGTTGAAAAGCAGCATCATGGCACGCCGAGCGGCATTGACAACACGGTCGTCGTATACGAAATGCCGGTATACTTTGTGAAAGGGAGCTCGGTAGAATTCATCGAAGTCGCCGCTCCGCTATGGATCTTGGTGGCGGATAGCGGTATCGCCGCGTTGACACGCGATGCAGTCGCCGGTGTCCGTGCTCAGGCGCGCCTGGCGCCAGGTCCGACGGCGCGCGCATTTGAAGAAATCGGCGCCATTGCCATTGAGGCTCGAAATTGCATTGAGCATGGCCAATCCGACCGTTTAGGTGAGTTGATGACGGCAAATCATCGCTTGTTGCAAGCGCTAAACGTGTCTTCCTCAGAACTAGACAACCTGGTCGACGCCGCGCTTGACGCCTGCGCGCTGGGGGCGAAGCTGTCGGGCGGCGGGCGCGGCGGCAATATCATCGCCCTGGTTGATGAGGCGTCGGCGTCAATGGTGCGGCAAAGTCTCGTGGAAGCCGGCGCCAGGCAAGTGATGTTGACCGTCGCTGGCGAAGGACCGCAAATTGACAATTCTGATTAAGCTCGGCGGTTCGCTGATTACGAACAAGACCAAGACGAAGTCTTTTCGACCGGAAAGCGTACGCCGAATCGCGAAACAGCTTGTTCACCTGCGCGAGCTTTCCCAAAATTACCGCATCATCATTGGACACGGCAGCGGTTCCTTCGGTCATTTCGAAGCGCGGAAATACCGGACGGTTGAAGGCGTGCGCACCGATCACGAACGTCAGGGCTTCGCTCAAGTCGGCGCAGTCGCCGCCGAGCTAAGCCTGCTGGCGCTAAGCGAATTCCTCGCCGTCGGTTTGCCCGCGATGCGATTCCAGCCCTCGTCTACACTCCTCGCCTGCGACAAGCAAATCAAGTCCTTCGACAGCCGCGCGCTAGCCATGGCGCTCGATCAAAAGCTTATTCCCTTGATCCATGGCGATATCGCGCTGGACGAGCGCATTGGCGGCACGATCATATCAACCGAGACCCTGTTTGCGCACCTGGTCGAACAACTGGGCGTTCACCAAATCATTCTCCTGGGCGAGGTGGACGGCGTGCTTGATCAGAAAGGCGAGCTCATCCCTCGAATCACGCCGATCTCGCTGCCGGACGTTCGTTCCGCGCTGGCCGGGTCGCATGGCGTGGATGTCACCGGTGGCATGCTGCAAAAGGTGGAAACGATGGTCGCCCTGGTACGCGATCACCCCTCAACGTCGGTGATCATCGCGGACGGGCGTCGCGACAATGTGTTGGTCGATCTGCTGATCCATCGCCGAGAGTTCGGCACGCGAATCTGCGCCGAAGCCTGATTCAGTTTGATTTGATCGACACATTGCGCAACAAGGGATATAACCCATAGGCATCATATCGGAGATTGTCTACATCAGCCCTGACCGCACGCAAGCGAACAAGCTCGCGGATCGGAAGCAGCAGCGCCTCCCTCATCAGCAGCGATTGAACCTCGTAATACTGTGTTCGCCGCTGGGCTGGGTCCTGCTCTTGCGCGGCGCTGACGAGCATGTCGTTCAGATCGGGGCGCCTCGCGCGAGCACTGGCATACCGGGAGCGATCGAGGAAAACGCGGCCGAGGATTCCCGGATCTATTCCATGGTTGGTAACCGGAAGCAGGTCAAATTCACCGGATTGGATGAGCGAGCGGAGTTGGGATTCTCCCGCCACCGGCTCAGTCACCAGGTCAACGCCGATCTGCCGCCACTGCAGTTGAAGCAGCGCCGCGACTTCCGGCAGCTGAGCCCATGGCGGAACCAGCATCGTCAGCGAAAGCGGATCACCGTCTCGGTCAAGCAAGCCGTCGCCATCTGTGTCAGCGTAACCGGCTGCTGCCAGCGCCACTTGCGCCTGAGCGAGGTCATATGCGTATTCGCCGATGAAGCCGGTAAGGGCAAAGCCGGTGCTTTCGGACAGGGGCATCCAGGCGAGGGGCGACGTGTTGAAGAATGCTTGGTCAATAATGGCGATCCGATTGGTCGCCAATACAAGGCTCAAGCGAACGGCATGATCGCGGACATGTCGCCGGTTCGTATTGAAGACGAACTGAACGGACTGCCCGGGGATCTGCGTCGGGAGGAGCATCGCGCGGCTATTGCCGGACAAGATTTGAGCGGCTTCGGGGCTGACGTCATCAATCACGTCTTGAGAATTTCCCAAAAGGGATACCAGATCAGCGTCGCTTTCGCCGATGATCGAAATCTCAGCTCGATCGATTTCCTCTCCGGTCAACGGCTCGTATGTGGCCGGATTGACCGAGTAGCCCTTGTATCGGCTGAGGACGATGCGCTCGCCCGGCAAGTAATCCTCCAGCTCAAAAGGACCGGTCCCCGACTGGTGATACTGATAGCGCAATCTGTCGTACTTTTCGAGCGCGGCCGGGCTGGCGATGCCGAGATAGGGCTGCGCAAGCCCGTCCAGAAGCGCAGCGTAGGGCTCATACAGGCGCAGGCGAATCGTGTACTCATCCAGAATCTCAAACTGCTGGAGCGGCCCGAGTAGTTCCCGCGCCAGCGACGATCCCGAGTCGGGATGGAATATGCGTTCAATGTTGCGCGCGACCGATTCTGCCGTGAACGCGCTGCCATCGTGAAAAACCACGTCTTGGCGCAAATGGAATGTGTATTCGAGACCATCACGCGATACCTGCCAATCGCTGGCTAATCCAGGCGCAAACTCGCGGCTGTCGCGGTCTCGGTAGATTAGCGTGTCATAAATCTGGCGGAAAATCATGCCGGCTTCGGGCAAGTCACTCACGTGCGGGTCCAGAACTGGAATGTCCACCGTAATGGCGTAGCGCAGGCAGCGGCGGACTTCCGCGCACGGCATGGTTCGCTCTGCGGCGCCGCAGCTCGCGAGCGCCAGCACGCTCAATGCGCTTAAGAGAATCCGCCCCAAAGTCCGACATGGCGCCGAGACCGACCACGAGGTAGCCACATTTTCCACAAGGACGCGCCAGCCGCGCGCGAGCCTGCCGCCGATAGAATTCCCCGCTTGAACCGCAGCCGCGTCGCGCAATGCCACTTTACATTCCCGCCGAGTTTTCGTAGGTTAAATTATAGACGGTCGCCACAGCATCTGGAAGAAGAGCGCCCGGCCAATGCAGCTGGAAACCCGCATCCAACCCGATCCCCCGCAGGCGGATACTTATTCGTTTCTGCCCGTTTGGCGCAATCTCGTTTTGCAGTTGATGATATTGACAATTGCGCTGCTGCTCATCGTCTTGATCGGCGAGCTGATTCAGTTGCGCCTCGATCCAGGGACTGAGCGCGCGTTGTCGCTCGGCCTCGCCGCCTTGCCGTTGGTGCTTTGGCTGTATTTTTCTGTGCTGCCGGAATCGCGGGTTGCCCGTCCTCGCCGGCGGCTGTTCGGTGTAGCGGTCGTCTCGGCTTTGACAGCTTCCGCCATCGGGCTGCCCCTGGCGCAGGACTTCTTCCGCGTGCAGGAGTGGCTGCCGCTGCAATCGGTATTCTCGCGGATCCTCGGCTACACCCTCACCGCCGGCTTCGTCGATGCCGGGCTGAAGTTCATTGTGCTCCGCTACCTCATCTATCCGCAGGGATTGCGCGTTCGTGGCGATGGCATCGCCTACGCATTTGCCGGCGCGCTCGGTTACAGCGGATTTTTGAACTTTGCTGTAGTTTGGCAGCTGGAACCGAATTGGAATATCGCCGCGATCTACCTGCTCTCCAACGTTACCATTCAACTGGCATCCAGCATGTTCATCGCTTTGGGCATCATAGAATCGTACTTTTCCGATGCGCATCCGCTGGTGCTGCCGATCAATGTCCTGGTCGCCGCGCTTTCGACCGGGTTGATAACCGCTCTGATTGGCGGCTTTATGAGCGGGCCGCTCAGCACAGCTGGAAACACCGATCGGCCCTTGTTCGCAGTTGCTTTGCTCAGCGCCTCGCTTGTACTCGCCTTGGGCATTGTATACTTTCTCTACAGCAACTCGGAGCGGCGTGAGCGCGAGGCTTACGTGAGTCAATGGAATCGCGATGGAATTTGAAACCGGACGATCGCCTGCGGTTCAGATCACCGCGCGGCAGCGTTGGTCAATCGCCATCACCTATTTTCTAATCGTTGCCGGACTGGCTCTTGGCGTCAATCAACGTGAATCGACGCTCAATCTGGCTAGCGAATACAACAATCTTCAGGCTGGTATCAGCGCCAAATATCCGGCGCGCTGGCTGCTTGAAGAAACGGGATCGTTCATTTTTCGAGTACGAGATATGGCGCACCGTGGCTTCAACACCGTAATTGAAGTCAGCGCAGCGCCGGTGGGGCGCGATACGAGCGAGCGCAACATTTTCGACCAGTTGACGCTTCAGCGCTCACAAGTCCTGATTGATTACACTGTTCTCGGTTATGATGACTACCCACTGGCGGACGACAGCCTGGCCGTCTCGATGTCTTATTCATTCGTTTCGCGCGATTCCAGCCCTTTCCTGGAGGGTGTTTCGTCAATTGTCAATGGCTTGGATATCCTGACGATACGGCGGGGACAAGCGCTGATAGTCTCTTTTCGCGCCGGCGCCGAGATCTATCTGCGCGAGTTGGATACTTTGCGCTGGTTTATGCAGAATCTCGAATTCTAATGGCTTGCCGGAGTTGTCGTGCGTAATCGATGCCTCTGCCTGATTCTGTTGCCGCTTTTGCTGTCGGTTAAGGTTTGGACGCAAAGCGCCACCTCACTTGACATCGACCGGATCAAGCGAGCGACGGTGTTCATATACCAAGCAGAGAGCGTCAACAATGACCTGGTCATCACCTGCGTGAGCAGCGGCACGCTGATTAGCGCTGACGGTTTGATCATCACCAATGCCCATAGCGTTCTGCCCGGCCGGCAATGCGCTGGCGATCAGTTGATCGTATCGCTCAATGTGGATTTGTCTGAACCACCTATACCAAAATATCGGGCGGAGGTATTCAGCGTCGATGAAGGCTTGGACATCGCCATTCTTCGCATTTCGCGGGAATTGGACGGCCGGCTCATCGCCAGGAGCGAATTGCCGATCTTGCCCTTCGCCGATATCAGCGGCTCAGACGAGGTGTCGCTTGATGACACCCTGATCTTTGCTGGATTTCCCGACTTCGGAAATGAAGCGGTGGCAACGACGCGCGGCACCGTAACGGCATTCATCAACGAGCCAATCAGCCCGCGTCCGTCATGGTTCAAAACGCGCGCCGAAATACCAGGCACAATGTCCGGCGGCGGCGCCTACAATAGCGCCGGCTTGCTCATCGGCATCCCCACCAACGCCCCTTTGGGCGGCATAGCAGCCACCGCCAGCTGCCGCTACTTCACCGATACCAATCGCGACGGCTTGGTGAACGCCAGCGACAGCTGCGTGCCTACTGGAGACTTTGTCAGCACTGTTAGACCGATCGGACACGCGCGGACTTTAATCCGCGGCGCCCGCAATGGCCTGACCGTGGACATAACGAGCGCGCCTGCCGAGCCGCCGCTGCCCTTGAACCCGCCTCGTGTTTCCCGGCTGTTCTTCGCGCCTTCCGTCTCCGATGGGGCGCCGTCTACCGTCGTCGGTTCAATGCCGAACAATACCAACAGTCTGTTCTTCTTTTTTGACTATGACAATATGACGCCTGAAACTGTTTATGAGCTGCGCGTTTCGCGCGATGGCATCCCGGACGCGACATTTAGCTTGCCCCCGGTGCGCTGGAGCGGGCGCGAAAGCGGGCTCTGGTATATCGGCAGCCGCGAGCAAGCCTGGGCCAATGGCGCCTACGAATTTACCCTGCTAATCAACGGCGCCTCAGCGGGCAGCCAGCGCATCGTCGTGGGCGGCAGCGCCACGAACCGTTCGCAATTCAGCGACATCGTCTTCGGGACGATTGACCAAAGCGGGGCGCTGGTCGGCAACGGTTCAATCTTGCCCCTGGGCGATATTGCGTCCGCCCGTTTTCTCTATGCGAATATGCCGGGGGGCAATCCCTGGTCCGCTATCTGGTATTTTGGCGGCGTCGAAGTCGCGCGCAGCGCCGACCGCTGGTCGGACGGAAGTCACGGCGCCAAGGTCATCCGCGTCGCGCCCAACGGCGGGCTGCTGCCCGGCAAATACAGGCTTGAGCTGTACATCGACGGCGCGCTCTCGGCCACATCGGACTTCATCGTATCCGGGCGGCCCGCAGGACCGCTGCCGGAGATATTTGGCAATCTCCGGCATGTGACGGCGGAATCACCCGCCGCGGCGCGCCGGGCGACCGCTCTCGCAAGCTTTCCCGCCTCGATTCCCGCGCTTTACGCTCTCTTCGATTGGCATCTGTTGGCGGCCGGCACGCCCTGGACCTTGCGCTGGCTCGTGGATGATCAGGTCTTTTTCGAGACGACCAATCCCTGGCCAACCGTCGAGTCGGGCTCGGATTTCACCGTTTCGCTGGCGAACCCGGCCGACGGCAGCTACAAGCTGCAGCTTCTGGTGAACAATCTAAAACTGATTGAACACGAGGTAATCGTTGGCATCGGCCAGCTGCCAATTGACCGCTTGGCCCGGTTTGAAGGCACGATTCTGTCAGGACGAGTCGTTGATGCCGCGACCGGACGGGGAATCCCCAGCATCACCATTGTATTGATTGGCGCTGACTTTACGGCGGGCGAGTTCACTTGGAGAGAAGATCAGATTTATGACCTGGCCACGTCAGACCGCAATGGCGCATTCCATTTCCCACGTCCTTTGGCTTTTGACACCTTCTACAGCGTCGTCATAGAGGCTGATGGTTTCATTCCCCACGCGGCCGACGAATTCTCTTTCTCAGCCGACCAACCCTACGCCGATATTGAAATCGCCATGGTGTACGGTTGAAGTCAGCGAAGAAAACCCGGCTCGACGCACTGCTTGTGCAGCGCCAGCTCGCCACCAGTTGCGGCAGAGCCGCCGCCATGATCATGGCGCGCGAAGTGAGCGTAGACGCCAATATCGTGGACAAGCCAGGCGCCCTGGTCCACACCGACGCAAATATTACGCTGAAACAGAAGCCGCGATACGTCAGCCGTGGCGGGCTCAAGCTGGAAGCCGCTTTATCGGCATTCGGCATCGATCCCGCGGGCCGGATTTGCGCCGATATCGGGTCCAGCACGGGCGGATTCACCGATTGTCTGCTTCAGCATGGCGCGGCGAAAGTGTACGCGATTGATGTCGGCAAGGGCATTCTCGATTACCGCTTGCGGACTGACAGCCGCGTCGAATCCATGGAAAACACCAATGCGCGCTACCTGGAATCGCTTGGCGAACCCGTCAATCTCGTCGTCATAGACGTCTCCTTCATCTCGCTGCGCCTGATACTACCCGCCCTAGCCCGGCTGGTCGAATCTGAGGCCGATGTCATCTCCTTGGTGAAGCCGCAATTTGAAGCGGCCAAATCGGAAGTTGGAAAGGGCGGCATTGTTCGCGACCTGAGCGTCCATCGGCGCGTGCTGCATCAGACGGCATCGGCTGCGGAATCACTAGGGTTCGGCGTTCAGGATGTAGTGCCTTCGCCAATCACTGGCGCCAAGGGCAATGTGGAATATTTCATATGGCTGAAATTGCCGCGCGCAACGGCGCCCGGGCCCATGCTCTATGACAAGATAAACGCGCTAACCTCTACTGATCGCTAGCCTGCCCTACTCCATTTTCATCTCTTGCTCCATAATTGCATTGTTGCAAGAGCGCCGAAGGCGACCAATGAAAATCGAGCATATCCGCAATTTCTGCATTATTGCCCATGTTGATCACGGCAAGAGCACGCTGGCCGATCGTCTGCTCGAACTCACCAATACGGTCAGTGAACGCGATATGCAGGAGCAGCTGCTGGACAGCATGGCGCTGGAGCGCGAGCGCGGCGTCACTATCAAGGCGTCGGCGGTGCGCATGAAGTATGACGCGCGCGATGGGCAATCCTACATCATCAATTTAATTGACACGCCGGGCCATGTAGATTTCACCTACGAGGTCAGCCGCGCTCTGCAAGCCTGCGAAGGCGCCATTCTCGTCGTCGACGCCAGCCAAGGCATTGAGGCGCAGACCCTGTCCAACGTCTACCTCGCCCTTGAGCAGGACCTTGAGATTCTGCCGGTCATCAACAAGATCGATTTGGCGGCCGCGCAACCGGAGGAAGTCGCCAAGGATGTCGAAGAACTGCTGGGCACACCTGTCGCGGACATGCCTCGGATATCAGCCAAGAATGGCCTGTGTATAACCGATGTGCTTGACAAAGTGATTGCCGATGTGCCGCCGCCGAGCACAGACCCGGCCGAGAATTTGCGCGCGCTCGTATTCGATTCCCACTACGATGCCTATAAGGGCGTCATCGCTTACGTCCGCGTGGTGGACGGGAACATCAATACGCGAGCAATGCTAAAGCTCTTTGCCACCGGCGCCCGCTTCGAACCGGTGGAGATTGGCGTCTTCGATCCGGTCATGCGCGCTACTGGCGAGCTCGGGGCCGGCGAGGTCGGCTATATTGCGACCGGTCTAAAATCGGTGCAGGAATGCCGCGTCGGCGATACGATCACCTTGGCGAAACACGGCGCCGATCAAGCGCTGCCAGGCTACGAGCAAGTCAAGCCAATGGTTTTCGCCGGCATTTATCCGACAAATAACGAAGACTACGCTGACCTGCGCGACGCGCTGGAAAAGCTTCAACTGAATGACGCCTCGTTGATATATCAGCCTGAGACATCACAAGCCTTGAATTTCGGCTTTCGCGTCGGTTTTCTCGGCCTCTTTCACATGGAAATCATCCAGGAGCGGCTGGAACGGGAATACGATTTGGATATCCTCGCCACCGCCCCCAGCGTCGAATACCGCGTCTTGCAGCGCGATGGGACTGCGATCGCGATCGACAGCCCGGCACTGTTGCCCGACGAGAGTACAATCGATGAAATCCTCGAGCCCTGGATGAAGATTCAGATCTACGTGCCGCAAAAATATATCGGCCCGGTCATGGACCTGACGCTCAACAAACGCGGCATCTACGAAACCACCGAATACCTCGATGCCAGCCGCGTCATCTTGCACTTCGCGATCCCGCTTTCTGAAATCATCATCGACTACTACGACAAGCTCAAGAGCGTGACGCAAGGCTACGCCAGCCTTGATTATCAGTTTTACCAATACCGCGCCGGCGACCTGGTCAAGGTCGAAGTGCTCGTCAATGAAGATTCGGTGGACGCGCTGGCGATGATCTGCCACCGGGATGACGCCTATCACCGGGGCCAGCGGCTGGTGAGCCGATTGAAGGCTTTAATCCCGCGGCAGATGTTCACGGTGCCAGTGCAAGCTGCAATCGGGAAGCGCGTTATATCGCGCGCCAATGTGAAAGCTCTGCGCAAAGATGTATTAGCCAAGTGTTATGGCGGCGATGTCACGCGTAAGAGGAAGCTGCTGGAACGGCAGAAAAAAGGCAAGAAGCGCATGAAGATGATCGGCTCGGTGGAGGTTCCGCAAGAAGCCTTCATGGCTCTCTTAAGCCTTGATGAATGAGAGCATACAGTGGCCTCAGCCCTGCTGGTCTTGCAGCATCCGCCACAAGCTGGCTAGTCCCCAGCGCGATATCCACTCCCGCGCCAGGCTGGAGCGCGTGCCGAAGCCGTAGCCGCGGAAGCGGCTTTGCGCAGCGGTTGCGATCGCGACTGCGCTGCCCTGCTCCACATCTGCGTTTTCATCCAAGTCTGGATAACTGAGCACGACGATGCAAGCGTCTGCGCCTTCCTGTTTACGCATGCGCTCTGCGATATCGCTGGCGATTTCGGTCAATGACCGATCCGCCGGGCTGATGGCGAATCGCTGGAAGACCTGGTCTGGATGTTCGTAGAATTCCGTCCGTAGCGCGCCAGATTCTTCGTTCCATGCATCGCTGATCACGCCCGGCAAGCCCGCTTCAACGACATTCACTTTCAGATTGCGCTTCATCAGATGCTGCCAAACGATGTCTTCCAAGGTGGCGTCGTCCACGCCGAATACGTCTTCGCCGATCCGTTCTTCCAGGCGCGCCTGCATTTCGTCCAAAAGCGCAATCGCATTTGGACGGCTGTCGGCTTTGGCGGTAATCCGCACGTCGACGGCGCCATGATGCGCCGCCAATCCAACGCTCGGATTCCGCTCATTCAAAATGTCTCTGCCGATTTTGTCGTCCAGCGAGCTCTCGCCGATGCCCGCCGTCCGCAGCGTGCGCGCCATGATGACACCCAGCTCGTAGGTCCGCAGCAAATGCGGTATGACGGACTCGGTCACCAAGTATTTCATTTCGCGCGGCACACCGGGAAGACTGATCACCACACCTCGCTCCGATTCCACCAGGAAGGCCGGCGCTGTGCCAACCAGATTTTCGATCAGCGTCGCGCCCTTCGGAAGATACGCTTGCTGCCGGTTGTTCGCTGTCATCGCGACGCCGAAGCCGCGAAAACGCTCTTCAATCCCCTGGTATAGCGATTCATGGAATATCAAGGGTCGGCCAGCGACGTCGGCAACCGCTTGTCTTGTCATGTCGTCAACCGTGGGACCCAATCCACCGGTCGTGATGACGATCTCCGCGCGATCCAAAGCAGCCGCGATCGCGTCAGCGATGCGCGCCAGATTGTCGCCAACGGTCGTCATGAAGAATACGTTGACGCCGATATCGCGCAGTTGCCGCGCCAGATAAACAGAATTGGTGTCGGTGATTTCCCCCAATAAGATTTCTGTGCCGATGGCGACGATTTCCGCATTTGGATTATCGGGCATGCTCACTCCTGTCGACGAATCGAGACAGACCGATTCTACATCAATTCGAGGAATATTTTGCAATTTCGGAAAAGCGCGATATAATTGCCACTATAAATCTATCTTGCTGTCAAGTAAGATATTTGTGCAGTTTTACCAGTATTGTCGTCCAACTGCTTATTCGAATGGAGGTTCCTGTGGCTGGTGTCACTTTCAATCATGTTTCAAAGGACTTCGGTGATCAGCGCGTCGTAACCGATCTGACCATTGAAGTTCAAGACAAAGAGTTCCTGGTATTCGTTGGTCCTTCCGGCTGCGGCAAGTCGACCAGCTTGCGGATGCTCGCTGGCTTGGAAGAGATTACCGAGGGCGAGATCCTCATTGGAGATCGCGTTGTCAACAATGTCGCGCCGAAAGACCGCGATGTCGCCATGGTGTTCCAAAGCTACGCCTTGTATCCGCATATGACCGTCTATGACAACATGGCTTTCGGCCTCAAGCTGCGCAAGACGCCGAAGAAGATCATCGACGAGCGCGTGAACGAGGCGGCAAATGAATTGGGCATCGGTCATTTGCTCGATCGCCGTCCGCGTCAGCTTTCCGGCGGCCAGCGCCAGCGCGTTGCTGTCGGGCGCGCTATCGTGCGCGAGCCAGCCGTCTTCTTGATGGACGAGCCGCTCTCCAACCTGGACGCGAAACTCCGCGTGGAAGCCCGCTCCTTCATCAGCCGCCTGCATCAGCGCCTCGAGACGACCTTCATCTATGTGACGCATGACCAGGTCGAGGCGATGACGATGGGGACGCGCATTTGCGTGCTCAACGAAGGCAAATTGCAGCAGATCGACTCGCCCTTCAATCTGTATCACAACCCGCACAACATTTTCGTCGCCGGCTTCATCGGCAGCCCGTCAATGAACTTCTTTGACGCGACGCTCAAGGAAGACGGCGATGGCTTGGTGGTGGATGTTGGCGCGTTTACCTTGCCGGTGCCGGCCAGCAAAGCGGACACATTCCGCAGCCATGTCGGTATGGAAGTGGTTTGCGGCATCCGTCCGGAAGACATCGACGACAGCAACTACCTGCCGCAGGGCATCATCCCGGCGAATATGGTCTGCAACGTCGAAGTAGTCGAGCAGATGGGCAACGAGGTGATCATCTATCTCGAAAACCAGGGCAAGAATTTCATCGCCCGCACCGATCCGCGTACCGACGCCACCGTCGGCGAGGCGATGGATATCACATTCAATCTGGATAATATGCATCTCTTCGATACCAATACCGAGATGTCGTTGAGCTACGAGGCCAAAGCCAAAGCGGCGATGTAGTCAGCGTGCCATTTCGAGCCAAAACGCGAAAGAGCCACGCTCGGGTGGCTCTTTTTCGTTTGCTGACGGCTGGCATAACTATAAGGCCGGGCGGAACTTGTATCCATACACGATCATGCCGCGCTGACCATCCGTGGTCAACTTTCGCGTAACCATCTCAACGGCATCGCCGATCGCTACCTCGCCGTCGACATCGGTGAGCTGGGCTGTGATCAGTTCACCGTTTTCCAATTCCACCAGAGCCAGGTAAAAGGGCGCCTGCGCTTCGAATTCTGCCGCCGGTTCTTGAAGCAGCGTATAGCTGTAAACCGTTCCGCGCGCGATGCCGCCGCGCTCATACTCGCGATTGGCAAGCGTCGGCGATTCCGCTCTTCCCGCCGTCATGAGAAGACCTTGACCCGGGAGGCAACAGGCTGCGGATTGCCTAGCCTGCTGTCCAATTGCTTCTGATCGGGCTGTATTCCCGAGTTTTTGACTTGCTCTACCTTCCTAATGAGTCGATATCGCAGCTTCTGATTGCGCCAGTGTTTCGCTACGTACATTTGTGCGCTCCTCACCCCGTTTCGCGCTCCTTGCCAATTTCAGTTTAGGTTCGGGTGGCTATCAGAATCTATCTTGATAGCAATTGACACTTTCAGAGCCTATCAGTTCAAGCGGGCGGCGCGCTCAAGACGTGCGTGGCGACCGTCGCGCCCAGCCCGCCGATGCTCTGAATCAGGACGTTTCGCGCGTCGGGCGCCTGATTGTCGCCAGCCAGCCCATTTAACTGGCGAACAGCCTCCACGGCCTGATAGATGCCAGTGGCGCCACCGGGATTGCCGCGGCTCTTCAGCCCGCCGAATGTGCTCAAGGGCAGAGCTCCGTCTAGCGCGATTCTGGCGCCTTCAGCCCGCGCCCATTCCCAGCCTCTTCCGCGCTCGCTCAAACCAATCGCTTCCAGCGACAAGGCCGTCAGAATTGTGTAGGCGTCGTGCAATTCGAGCGCGTCAAGCTCAATTGGCGCGAGCCCCGCCTGATCCAGACATTTAGCCCCCGACTGCGCTGCAGCCGCCAGGACGAGCGGATCCGCGTGATCTTGCAGCATCAGGCTGTCTGTCGCTACCGCGCTGCCACGTATGGATATCGGTCTCGGAACCAAATCCGCCGCCAACTCGGAATTGACGAGCACGACCGCGGCCGCGCCATCGCCGTCCGGCGCGCTATCGAAGAGACTGACAGGCTCGGCGATCATCGGCGCTTTGACGAAGGCGCCAGACCGTAGACGATTGCGAAACATGGCGAATCGATTGCGCGAGCCATTTCGATGCGCGTTGATGCTAAAGCCCTCGAATTGCGACAATTCCAAGCCGTTTTCGTACATGTAGCGGCGCATCAGCAAGCCAGCCATCGCCGTCAAGGTGGCGCCATTGATGGTTTCGTATTCTGCGTCCAGGCTGATGTTGCGCGCCGACCAGCGCGCGGACCCGACGATATCGGTCGCCTTTTCGACGCCAACGACCAGCGCTGACTGCACTGCGCCAGACGCGACCGCCAAATAACCGGTTCGCAAGGCGACGCCGCCAGAAGCATCGCCCGCTTCGCAGGTGAATGACTCCACGCCTGGCAAGCCAAGCGCCGCCGCCAGCAGGCTGCCGAGCTGCGTCTGCTGATTGAAGGTAGCGCCATAGGCATTGCCGATGTAAAGCGCGTCTACCTTTGCCATATCAGCGTCGCGCAGCGCTAATGCGCCCGCCTCAGCCGCCAATTCGGCAAGCCCTTTCGACCAGTGCTCGCGCACCGGCACCATACCGGCGCCAACGATGGATACGCCCATGTCACCTATTCCTTGAGTTTGTCGCGAAAGCGCACGTAAGTACCGTAATCGATCTCCCGGCGCCGCGCGATGTAGTCCGCTGTCGTCCGTCGAGCGCGCGGAAGTTCCCTGACGCGTTCGGTCACACGCAAGTCAAAGGCATCGGAACCGGCGCCACTGCCGTAACTGACCATCAAAATGCGATCGCCCGTCTTGGCAATATCAAGAATGGCGGTCAAGCCAATCATGCAGGAACCGGAATAAACATTGCCGATGTCGTCGGCGAGCAAGCCGGCGGCAAATTGATCCGGCTTGAAGCCCAGTATCTTGGCCGCTCGCGCCGGGAACTTGATGTTGGGTTGATGAAACACGGCGAATTCATAGTCCGGCGCCGTCGTATTCATCATCTCCATCAAGGTCGAAGCGGCATTTATCGTATGGGCAAAATAAGCAGGCTCGCCGGTGAAACGGTCGCCATGACTCGGATAAACCTCGCCCGCCCGCCGCCAGAAATCGGGCGTGTCGGTGACGTAGCTATAGCTGCCTTGATAAACTGCGCAGCTTTCCGCCGCCGGTCCCAGGATGAAAGCCGCTCCGCCGGAGCCCGCTGTATACTCAAGCGCGTCGCCGGGGCGTCCCTGTGCCGTGTCCATGCCAATGCTCATGACGTATTGCGCCATTCCGCTGCCGATGAGTCCAAGCGCGGCTTGCACCGCTTCCGTGCCGGCTTTGCAGGCGAATTCCCAATCCGCCGCCAGAATATCCGACGGCGCGCCGATGCTCTCGGCGACGATAGTGCTTGTCGGTTTCACCGCATAAGGATGACTTTCGCTGCCGACCCAAACAGCGCGGATTCGCCGCGGGTCGACTGCAGCGCAGACGAGCGCATTCCGTGCCGCTTCGATGGACATGGTAACGACATCCTCGTCGATCCCGGCAACGGCCTTTTCCCGAACCGGCGCTGGAGCGAGGCCATTCGTCCAAATACGCGCGATCTCCGAACCGGGCAGGCGATAACGCGGAATGTACGAACCATAGCCGACAATGCCCACGCCACGATCTGGTTTCATCAACTGCTTTAGATCTCCTGTCATCACCTTTCCCTTTGCGCGCGTACGATGTCTCGAGCTCGCGCCAAGCCGATATTGCCTTCTTCGACCATTTGCGCCGCCACAGCGTGCGCCTTCTCTTCGGCAGCGCCCGCCGCCAGCGCCAATTGACGAGCGTGCAGCCGCATGTGGCCCTTCTGAATGCCATCGGTGGCCAGCGCGCGGATCGCAGCAAGATTCTGCGCCAATCCGACAGCCGCCGCGACCTGCGCCAGCTCTTGCGCAGATCTCACTCCAAGTATTTTCAGGCTTGTTTGCGCGCCGCGATGTGTCCGCGTCGCCCCGCCGACGATGCCCACAGCCAGGGGCAGCTCGATCTCGCCGCGCAGGTTGCCGGAGTCATCTATCGACCAAGTTGTCAGGCTACTGTAGCGCCCGCCCCGCGACGCGTAAGCATGCGCGCCCGCCTCGACCGCGCGCCAGTCGTTGCCGGTCGCAAGCATCAGCGCGTCAATGCCATTCATGATGCCTTTGTTATGCGTGGCGGCCCGGTACGGGTCGGCTTCAGCGAAAGCGGCCGCTTCGCAAATCCAGTGGACCGCCTTGGTCCCGGGCGCGTCATTCATGGCTAACGCATTGCGCGGAATCGTGCCGCTTGCCCGCGCCAAACGCCGGTCGCTCAAATTGCTCAAAATTCGCAGATTGACGCGCCCGCCGCTGATGCTCTCAATATAGGGAGCGATACGCTCAAGGGCTGAATTCACCAGGTTGGCGCCCATCGCGTCGCGCACATCAAAGTGTAGATGCAAGATGAGCATGTCACCGACAGTGGTATTACGCAGCGGACGGACTTCCAGGTCAAGCGCGCCGCCGCCGCGGGCGACAATGCTGCCGGCGCCTTCATTCGCGCGCGCCACTATCTCCGCTTTGCGCGCCAGAATTGCTTCGATCGCGCACTCCATATCAGCCAAGTCAAGCAATTGTATCTGACCAATCATGACCGGTTCGTCTGCGCTGGCGGCGAATCCCCCGCCCTGCCGAAAAAGCTTCGCCGCAGCACTGCAAGCCGCGACAACCGACGCCTCTTCCACGACCATGGGCACGAGGTAATCGCGATCGTTGATTCTGAAGTTGGTAGCGAGGGCAAGGGGCAAGCTGTATCGACCAATGACGTTTTCGATCATGAGATCGGCCTGCGCCAGCGACAAACCAGAATCGTTCAATGACTGTAAATCGTCTTCTGAGAGACCGGCCCACTCGCGCGCGATCGCCTGCCGATCAGCCAGAGACATGCGGTAGAAACCAGGTATCGCCGAGCGTGGTGCCTTGTGCATGATTTCAATCTAGCAGCGCTTAGCTTGCAATAGCTATCAGCAAGGCGAGCGCGTCTCTCATTTGCTCGCCAATCGGGGCGGCAAGCGCTTCGGCGCCAAAATGAAAGAATCCACCAGCCGGTGGATCCCCCATGATTTAGTTTAGCGATTTGCCTAGTCAGGCAAGATCCGTGTATCCATGAAGGCGTCGAGCCAAATTACAAAGACCAGACCGATTGGAATCGAAGTGAATAGATAATACAGGACGCCGTACTCTTCAATCGATACGCCTTGTGGCGTTTGCACCGCGCTGAACAGCGGCAGCATATCGAAGCCAACCGTGATGATGCCATAACCGACCAACAGTCCCAAGACCATCGATACAACCCAGACAATGATTCTACGGATCGTCAAGCTGGACATTTCAAGCTCCGGATTTCGCTGTACCCATCGACTGTATTGTACACCCGCGCGGCCTTGACGCGCAAGTGAGGTTTTTCACGAACGCTTCGCCTTTGGCGCAAATCGTCATTGTGAATCCCAGTGCCTGCTGATAGACTCT
This sequence comes from Chloroflexota bacterium, assembly GCA_011523705.1. Taxonomy (GTDB): domain Bacteria; phylum Chloroflexota; class Anaerolineae; order Aggregatilineales; family Phototrophicaceae; genus UBA6055. The sequence goes on from WTGC01000022.1 coordinate 33,968, forward strand.
GCACAGTACGGCGCATGCCGCCGCAGTCTGCGTCAAGGCGCGACGGATGGTCTGGGTGGCGGGCATTGTCGAGAGCGAGCGCTCCCGACGAAACCGTCCAGGTAAAGTCGTCCGCGCCGCCGGGGGCTGCTCAGGAGAGTATCGTGGCAGACTTATTCGACAAATTATCCGAATTCACAGTCGCCAAAGAAGCGATGGAGATGGGCATTTATCCCTTCTTCCGCGCGCTGAGCGATTCCGAAGGCGCCACCGCCACTTTCGAAAACAAGAATGTGGTGATGCTGGGCTCCAACAATTACCTGGGTCTCACCACAGACGCGCGCGTCCGTGACGCGGCAATCGAGGCGACGCGGCGTTATGGCACCAGTGTGACCGGTTCCCGCTTTCTGAATGGCACGCTGGAGTTGCACCTTGAAGCCGATCGTCGATTGGCGGACTTTGTCGGCAAAGAAGCGGCGCTCGTATTCTCGACCGGTTATCAGACGAATCTGGGCACCGTTTCGGCGCTGCTGGGCAAGAATGACGTCGCCATCCTCGACAAGGACGCGCATGCCTGCTTGGTCGATGGCGTGCAAATGTCGCGCGGGACGATGAAACGCTTCAAACATAACGATATGGAGGATCTGGAGCGTGTTTTGAGCCGCGTGCCGGAGGATGCTGGCAAGCTCGTCATCGTTGACGGCGTCTACAGCATGGGCGGCGATTTCGCCCCGCTGCCGCAGATCGTCGAAATCTGCAAACAGTATCGCGCCCGGATTCTGGTGGATGACGCGCATGGCATCGGCGTCGCCGGTGGCGGTCGCGGCACATCGGCGCATTTCGGCTTGACCGATCAAGTCGATCTGATCATGGGCACCTTCAGCAAGAGCTTCGCCTCGATCGGCGGTTTCATTGCCGGCTCAGCCGATGTCATCCATTATGTGCAGCATCATGCGCGCTCGCTGATCTTCTCGGCCGCCTTGCCAGCGCCCAATCTCGCCGCCGTTCTGGCCGCCTTGGACATAATCGAGACCGAACCGAAGCACGTGCAGCAAGTCTGGAAAAACGCCGAATATATGCGCAAGGGTCTTAAGCGGCTGGGTTACGACACCTTCAACAGCCAGACGCCGATCATTCCGGTTAAGATCGGGGAGCAGTTTCGCACCGGCTTAACCTGGGCGGCCTTGATAGAAGAGGGTGTCTACACCAATCCCGTGGTGCCGCCGGCCACGCCGCCAAACCAGGCGCTGCTGCGCACCAGTTATATCGCCACGCATCGCCAAGAACACCTGGATCGCGCCCTAGTCGCTTTTGAGACGGTGGGCAGGAATCTTGATCTGATTCCCCCCGCCGCGGCCGTCTAGCTGCTTCGCGCTTACACCGCGCGCGTGACGCCCCGGTTTGACACCCTAGGCGGACTTGACTACGACGATATTGCCGGGCCCCGCGACGACATCGCCGAGTATGAACGCGTCTTCGCCGGCTGCATTCAAATCGGTGAGCAAGGCTTCAGCCTGCTCCGCCGCTACTGTCATCAAAAGGCCGCCGGAAGTTTGCGGATCAAAGAGCAAGCCTCGCTCATAGCCGGCAAGCTCGCTTTCAAGCGCAAGCCATTGGCTGTAGTATTCCCGATTGCGCTCCATGCCGCCGGGGAAGACGCCATTCCGCGCGTATTCGAAAGAACCCGGCAGCAACTCTAGCGCATTCATATCCAGCCGGAAATCAACGCCGCCCAGCTTGGCCATCTCCAGTCCGTGACCGACCAGGCCGAAGCCGGTAATGTCGGTCATCGCATGCACGCCGTGTCGCTGCGCCAGCTCGGCGGCGTTACGATTCAGACGCGACATGGATTCTACCGCCGCCGCCACATGCTGCGGGGCGGCAATGTCTCGCTTGAGCGCTGTTGTGACGACGCCCGTTCCCAGCCGTTTGCTCAGGATCAACAGATCCCCAACTTGGGCGCCCGACTTGCGAATGATCTTGCCGACTTCCACTTCGCCGGTGACGGACAAGCCGTATTTCGGTTCTGCATCGGAAATGGAATGCCCGCCTGCGATCACGGCGCCGGCTTCTCGCACCTTCTCAGCGCCCCCGCGCAGAATCTCGGACAAGATTCCATTGTCCAAATCATCGGGGTAGGCGACAAGATTGATCGCCATCAATGGCCGCCCGCCCATCGCGTATACGTCGCTTAGGGCATTCGCCGCCGCGATGGCGCCAAAATCGTAGGGATCATCGACCACGGGCGGGAAAAAATCGGTCGTCGATATGATCGCGCGCGACTGGTCGATCTGGTAAACGGCGGCGTCATCCGGTTCTGACAAGCCGACCAGAACCTGGGGGTAATCGTCTCCGCTGTAAATCTCGCTTAGGGGACGCAATACTTGCGCCAACTCGCTCGGGCTGAGCTTCGACGCTCAACCGGCGCAACTGGCAAGCGAGGTCAGCTTTATCGCCTGATTCAGCATATCGTTATCCTTTCCAATAAAAGAGCCCACCGATGGGTGAGCCCGAAAGTCTTCTGTCGGGGTACCCGGATTCGAACCGGGGACCTCTTACACCCCATGCAAGCGCGC
>WTGC01000208.1 GCA_011523705.1 Chloroflexota bacterium
GTGGGGTTGGCTGCCCGCGACGGCGCAAACGGTGTAGGGGCGATTGACGGGCTGTGTCCACGCGCCCCTGTGAATCGCCCTCACGCCGAGGAGATCGACGGCCCATGAAACTCAAAGACAAAATCGCTCTGGTCACCGGCGGCGGGCGCGGCATTGGGCGGCATATCGCCCTGCGTCTCGCCGACGAAGGCGCCGATGTGTTGGTCAATTACGCCAGCAGCGAAGCCGGCGCGCAGGACATCGCCACGCAGATTCGCGAAAAGGGCCGGCGTGCGATTGCCGTGAAGGCCAATATCGCCCAGCGCGACGAGGTCAATGTCATGTTCGAGCGCCTTGCCGCTGAATTTGGCCGCATCGACATTCTGGTTAACAATTCGGCGATCGATCCGGTGATCCCCTTCCTGGACATGACCGATGAACAGTGGGACCGGGTCATCGATATCAACCTCAAGGGCACGTATATGTGTTCCCAGGCGGCTGCCCGGCTCATGGTCGAGCAGGGGAACGGCGGCAACATCATCATCATCGGCTCGATGCACAGCATGGCGACCTTCCCCGGCATGCTGGCTTATGCCAGCACCAAAGGCGGCCTCAACGCCATGACGCGCGCGATGGCGCTGGATCTCTCGCCGCACCGTATCCGCGTCAACTGCGTGATCCCCGGCTCCATCCACGTCGAGAAAGCATACGAAGTGATCCCCAACTATGACCCCCACATGATCGATGATCAGATCGCCTTGGGGCGCATCGGCTACGGACCCGATATCGCCGCCGTCGTCGCCTTCATGGCTTCGGGCGATGCCGAATACATCACCGGCACGACGCTGAATGTCGATGGCGGCGTGATGGCGCGCATGGCGCTCTGGTTCAACGACTTGGAGACCGTTGAGCGCAAATACGACCAATAGCGGCGCCAGTGGCTTTGCTACAGTAAGAAGAGAGACCAGAGCGATGAATAAAGTCGAACATGTCCTGTCCGTTGGCAACAAATTGGGAGAGGGGCCCTTGTGGCATCCCGGGGAGCAGGCGCTTTACTGGGTGGATATCGAGTCCAGCCAGCTCTTCCGCTACGATTCGCGCACAGGTCAGCATGATAAAGTGCAGATGGATCTCGCCGTGGGCGCCTTGGCCTTCCGCGAGTCGGGCGGGCTAATATTAGCCACCGCCAAAGGCTATGCTTATTGGGATATGCAAGACCGTCAGTTGGAATTTATTGCCGACCCGGAAGCGGACAAACCAGAGTCGCGCTTCAATGACGGCAAGGTCGATCGCCGCGGGCGTTTCTGGGCTGGCACTATGACCCTTGAAGGCGCCACAAGCGCGCTCTATCGACTGGATGCCGATGCTTCCGTGCATACGATGGACAGCGGAATCACCATTGCCAACGGACTGGGCTGGAGCCCGGACGACAAGGTCATGTATTTCACCGATACCATGATCCACACGATCTATGCCTACGACTTCGACCTGGAAAGCGGCAGTGTTGCGAACCGTCGGGTTTTCGTTCACGATCCGGACGCGCCTGGGCTGCCCGATGGCTTGTGCGTCGATAGCGAAGGCTGCGTATGGAGCGCGCGCATTCTCGATTGGCGCATCATCCGCTTCGACCCTGACGGAGTGATTGAGCGCGAGATTCGCTTGCCAGTGAAGAATCCGACAAGCTGTGCCTTTGGCGGCGAGAATCTTGACGAGCTTTATGTAACGACAGCTGCTATCGGCTTGACCGATGAGGAAGCCCGGCAGCAACCTTTGGCGGGCGATCTCTTCCGCATTCTTACGGGCATCAAGGGGCAGGTAGAGCCCTGTTTCGCCGGCTAGCCATGCAGAAAATGGAGCAAGTTTCTTACAAGCAATTTGGCTGCAGTTTTCGCCTCCGCAATGATCAAGTTGATCTGCTTGTCACCGGCGAGTTTGGACCACGGATTATTCGCTTTGGTTTCGTCGGCGCGGAAAACGAATTCGCGGAGGTCGACTTTTCGCTCGCCATTCCCGGCCACGGTACTTGGCGGTTGCATGGCGGGCATCGCTTCTGGCATGCGCCCGAAGACATGATTCGGACTTACCTCCCTGACGATGAGCCAGTGCGTGTCGAAGATCAGGGCGAATTCATCCGCGTCCAGCAGCCGGTGCAGCAAGAGACGGGGATATCGAAGGAGCTGGATATCTCCTTCGCGCCGGATCAGCCCTCGGTGAATGTCGTGCATCGGCTTCGCAATCACAATCTCTGGCCCGTCGATTTGGCGCCATGGGCGCTCTCGGCAATGCGGGACAGCGGGACCTGCATTCTGCCCTTGCCGCGCAGACGGGCGCCTTCCATAGGTGAGCTGCCGGAGACAAGCACGATTACCCTCTGGCAATTCAGCGACATGTCCGACAGGCGATTTTCCTGGGGGCGCGACTGCATTCGCATTCGACACGACCCGGCAAAGGCGACGCCGCAGAAAATCGGCGCTTTGGTCACCGATGGCTGGGCCGTTTACTGGCGGATGGGGAACCTCTTCCTCAAGACTTTCGACTATGTCGCCGGCGCAAGCTATCCCGACCACGGCTGTAACGTCGAAATCTTCTTCAATGACCGATTCCTTGAGCTCGAGACGCTGGGTCCATTCACGCGGCTGGCGCCGGGCGCGAGCGTTGAGCATAGGGAAACCTGGCGGCTCTACCGCGATATTCCGCCGATAACGAGTGACGAAGACGTCAGCGATTCAATCCTGCCACTCGTCGAACAGCTCAGGGTAGAAGCACCTTGGTAAAGCAGGAGGAAAGCGATTTGCCAGCCAGCGACGCCAACTCAATATTCGAGACACCCTTTGACAGCCCGCTTTATCCGCATTTTCCCATGGAGATGCGCGATACTGAAATCTTGACTGTCTTCTATCGCACGGACATGGAAGCGGCACAAAGCCTGATCCCCGCGCCACTTGAGCTAAAGAGCGATATCGTCATCATTCACATTTATCACATGCACGACGCGGATATGTTCGGCGATTACTATGAGTCGGCCGTGCAACTGCCCGTTGCCTTTCCGGGAACTGATGTAAGCGGCGCGTATTCTCCCTACCTTTACTTGAGCAGCGTCGGCGCAGTCGCCGTCGGGCGTGAAATTTATGGACAGCCGAAGAAAGGGGGAGAGCCGCGGCTGGTAGTTCGTGGCGACCTATTTGTTGGCACGGTTAGACGCAACGGCATTGATGTCATTACTGCTACCCTGCCCTACAAGACGCGCCGCGCTGAACTCTCCGAGATGCTCGAATTCTGCGATTTTCGAACCAACATCAACCTGAAGATCATCAACGGAGTTGACGGCAGAATCGCCGTCCGCCAGCTCACGGCGCGCCGTTTCGAAAATGTTCGCGTGCGCGAATGCTGGTCTGGCCAAGCGACGATAGAACTCCGCCCCAATGCGCAGGCGCCAGTCTATAAGCTGCCGGTGCGCGAAATGCTCGCTGGTTTCTACTGGCGCACTGATTTCGTATTGCCCTGGGGTCGGGTCTTGCACGACTATTTGGCAACGGAAGCCAGCGACGATGAGTCCTAAAGGCACGGTCGCGCTGGTGACAGGCGCTGGAAACGGCATCGGCAAGGCGGCATGTCTGGCTTATGCCGCGGCTGGCGCGCGCGTATTCGCTGTGGACATTGATGGCGACGCTGCCCACACTACAAAAGACGCGATCCGCGCAAGAGGTGGAGAAGCGGAGGCTTCTCGCGCCGATGTCAGCGATGCGGAGGAGACACAAGCCTACATTCAGGCGGTAATTCGTCACTTTGGGCGGATTGACTGTTTCTTTAACAATGCCGGCATAGAAGGCGTCGTCGCCTTAACTATGGAGTACCCAGAAGATGTTTTTGATCGCGTGCTGGCGATCAACCTCAAGGGCGTGTTTTTGGGCTTGAAATATGTATTGCCACATATGGTAGAACAGGGTTCCGGGAGCGTCGTTAACGCAGCCTCGGTGGGCGGCGTGGTAGGCGCGCCCGGTCTGTGCGCCTACTCCGCCAGCAAGCACGCCATCATTGGATTGACGCGCACTGCAGCCGCTGAAGTCGCGCAATTTGGTGTGCGGGTCAATGCGATTTGCCCCAGCGCGATCCAAACTCGAATGATTGATTCCCTCGCTAGCATGTACGCCCCGGACGACCCGGATTCAGTGCGCAGCCAATTCGTCGCTCGCAATCCAACGGGGCGCTACGGGCTGCCGGAAGAGGTAGCGCAAGTTGTCCTGTTTCTGACATCGGATGCGGCGAGTTTCGTCAATGGCGAAGCGCTGATGATTGACGGTGGACGGACAGCGGTCTAAATGCAGTTGTAATGTCTATGCCGAGAAATACGATTTCAAGCGGCTGATGGACATGAACGTCTCGGCCAGCGAACCGGTCATTCGACGAGAAGATTCTTTCGCGCGGCCCTCGTGGCATCGCTCAACTTTTGACACATCTATGCTAGTCAGTTAAAGTATCGGGACGAGGTTTTCTGAATAGAATAGACATGTTTCTTGGAAGATATGATGAATAGGCGTATTCCAGGTATGCTTTTCCTGACGCAGCCACACCCCGATTTTTCGGCAACACGATCCTGCCATAGCGAGAGAAACTTCTCGACGAATGCCGCTCTATTACTCGGACGTGACGCGCACGCTGACGGGGGTATATCGATTGGTCAGGGCGCGCGCCTGGACCGCGCATTCATCAGTTACATGTGTGAGTGAGAATGAAAGAAACATAGATTGCCAGGAGGCCAAATGGTGTGTTGAGTTTGGAGTATTCGAAAGCTGCTGCGTGACGCAGCAAGGTTAATTGTTTCTTTGGAGGTCAGGAATGTCTAGAAAACTTTGTATCGTAATTGCTCTGCTTCTGGCTATTGCCCCGTTTTCAGCGCTTATCTCAACAGGACAGGGCATGGCTTACAGCGAAGCGCCGGCGCTGGCGGAGATGGTCGCCAATGGGGAGCTGCCGCCAGTCGAAGAACGTTTGCCAGCCAATCCCTTGGTCGTTGAGCCGATTGAAGCAGTCGGCGTCTATGGCGGCACCTGGCTGACATTTGGCGACAATATCAGCCGCCTGTCCAACATTGTGATTTGGCAGGATATCGGCTTGTTGATGTGGAACAACGACCAGAACGCGACCGTGCCCAGCCTGGCGGAAAGCTGGGAGATCAGCGATGACAGCCAGGAATTCACCATCAAGCTGCGCGAAGGTCTGCACTGGTCAGATGGCGCGCCCATGACCGCCGATGACATCATGTTCTGGTATGAAGATGTCATCAGCAATGATGAATTGCGCCCGGTGAAGCCCGGCTTTATGCGCACGCCAAATGGCCACGTCGGCGCGGTTGAGAAAACTGATGATCTTACGGTCGTCTTCAAATTCCCCGAACCGCACGGCATGTTCCTCACGCTGCTGACCAAGGAATTCCATACCTATTTGCCCGCGCATTACATGCGGCAATTCCATAAGAACCACGTCTCGGAAGAGGAGTTGCAGGCGGCTATCGATGACGCGGGCGTCTCGAACTGGGTCGATCTATTCTATCTGCGCTGGAATACCTCTGGCGGCGGCAACAGCCGCGGCATGAACAATCCGGACCTGCCGACAATGCTGGCTTGGGTGCCCACAGTTGAGCCGCCGGGCGACCGCTTCGTATTTGAGCGGAATCCCTACTTTTTCGCTGTCGATACCGAAGGCAATCAACTGCCCTACATCGACCGGCTCGATTTCCGCATTGTCGATGGCGAGGTCATGAAGCTGCGCATTCTGGCCGGCGAGCCGAACTTCCAGGCCGCCCGCGCGCTGACCTTCGCCGATATGGCGCTCTACGTCGAAAATGCCGAAGCAAACGAATACGAAATTTTGCGCTGGGGCGACTTGCAGATCTCCGAAGCAGCGCTTTGGATCAACTTGAACACGCCCGATCCGGTCGACCGCGAGCTCTACCAGGACGTGCGCTTCCGCCGCGCCATGTCATTGGCCATCAATCGCGAGCGTGTCAATGACACCTTGTACTTTGGCCAGGGTCAGGCCACAGCCGCGACGCTGCCACCCGTGGAATCCCGCTACTACAAGGAAGAATATGCGCGGGCCTACACCGACTATGATCCGGATCAGGCGAATGCCCTGCTCGACGAGATTGGCTTGACCGAGCGCGACGGCGATGGCTTCCGTCTGAAGCCGGACGGCAATCGTCTGACGATCGTCATTGAGGTCCCCAACAACCGACTGCCGATGATCGACAACCTGAATCTCATCCGCGACGATTATGCCGATGTTGGCGTCGACTTTATCATCCGGCCGATCGACAACGCGCTTTGGGGACAACGGATGCGCGCCGGCGAGATGCAATTCGTCGGCTGGCCAATGGCGAAAGCGGCCACCGAAACCGATCTCGTGCCGATCAGCACCAATACGGATTGGGCGCCGCTTTGGGGTCTCTGGTACCACACCAACGGTGAGCAAGGCGAGGAACCGCCAGATTACATTAAGGATCTGCAGAATGTCTGGACGCGCATCCTGGAAACGGCTGACCAAGAAGAACGCGACATGCTCTACGATACGATTCTGCGGACGCAAGCGGAGAACATGTGGGTGATTGGCGTCGTTGGCCCTCTGCCGAAACCGGTGATCAGGAAGACCTGGTTCCGCAACGTGAAGACGGACTGCACCTGGAGTTACCACCACGGTGGCTTCATCGGCTGCACCGATCCCTTCGCCTTCTGGATCGAGCCAGATCATCAATAGTGAGTGCGCTTGTTGCGACAACTCGCATTCGATCGCAATTTGTAGGCAAGGGCGCGACAGTGCCGCCACCCACGCACCATACCTTGTGTCCCGCCGCATATAGCTCCCCCTCTCCCCTTGTGGGAGAGGGGGTTGGCGGGTGAGGGGTGAGCCGCCCGCATCATTCCGAACCAGTCAATTGCTTCGCGTGACAAAGTGAGAATCAACCTAACTAACGAAAGGCAAAGTCATGTCCGAATACGATATTCTGGAAAAGTATGAGGGTTTGCGTTTGACCGATGTCTGCGACGGCATGGATGCGCTGCGGCGCCAGGACATCGGCTTGGTCGCTGGCGACATCCGCCCGCTCTGGCGCGATATCGACAACTTTGCGCATCGCTTTTGCGGCTTGGCGTACACGGTGCGCTTCATGCCCACCGCGCGACCGGTCGACGCCTACGAGCCGGCCGACTTCGAAACCTGGAAGGGCAACTGGTATCGGACATATGCCGGCGGCCCACCTGTTGACGAAATCCAAAAAGGCGATGTGATCGTCATTGACGGTGGCGAAATCGGCACGGTTGGATTCATTGGATCCAACAACGGCTTCGCCTGGATCGCCGCCGGCGCTGTTGGCATCGTGACCAACGGCGGCGCCCGCGATACCGACGAGCTAATCAAGCAGCGGGTGCCGGTCTATTCCCGCCGCGTTACGCAGTCCATCCGCCCGGGCCGGCTGGAATTGGACTCGACGCAGATTCCGGTCAATATCGGCGGCGTTCTCGTCCGGCCCAAGGACTTGGTCCTGGCTGATGGCGATGGCGTTATTGTTGTGCCGCTGGAGATCGCCGAAGAAGTGGCGAAGCATGCCTGGGTCGTCGCCGAAGGTGACAAACGGGGAAGAAGGCGGTTATACGAACGTCTGGGACGCGAGCCGGATTGGACGGTCGACGTCTAGCCAGAGCGTCAATTGAGTTGTGCGGGTTTCGCCGCTTGTCCGGTGGAGCCCGCATGGGATGAAGCAACATGCCGCAGTACATCGTCAAACGCATACTGCTGATGATTCCGACCCTGGTCGCGCTATCGATTTTCATCTTCGTGCTCACGCAGCTTCCGCCGGGTTCCTACCTCGATTCGATCGTCACCGAGTTGGAGTCGCAGGGCGAGTCCATCTCGCAAGACCAGATAGAGAGTCTCAAGGTGCGCTATGGCTTTGACGAGCCGCTGCACGTCCAGTATCTCAAGTGGGTCTCCGGCTGGCTGCGCGGGGATTTCGGCACTTCCTTCACCTATTACGGTCAACAGAACCTGGAGGTCATTTCTCATTTCCTCGGCTACACCGTACTGATCGCCTTCAGCACGCAGTTTTTCATTTTGGTCGTCGGCATCGCCATTGGCATCTTTTCGGCGACGCACCAATACACGCTCGGTGATCATTTCGCGACCTTTGTGGGATTCATCGGGCTGTCGATACCCAACTTCTTGCTGGCGCTGATTCTGATGTATATCGGTTATTTCGTCTTTGGCATTCCGGCCCTGGGCGGCTTGTTTTCAAATCAATACCTGGATGCGCCCTGGAGCCTGGGCAAAGCGCTAGATTTGCTGGCGCATCTCTGGATACCGGTTGTCGTGCTCGGGACAGCCGGGACAGCTGGCATCGCCCGCCGAATGCGCGGCAATCTGCTGGATGTTCTCAAAATGCAGTACGTGGCGACCGCGCGCGCCAAGGGCTTGCGCGAAGGGGTGGTCGTCCGCAAGCATGCGACGATGAACGCCGTCTCGCCCATTATCATGGCGGTCGGCATGCGCTTCCCCGAAATCTTGTCCGGATCCACCATTGTGTCTATCGTGCTTTCGCTGCCCACATTGGGACCGGTGCTATACAAAGCCTTGACCAATCAAGATATGTATCTGGCGGGGACGATTCTGTTCTTCCAGAGCCTGCTGCTCTTGGTCGGCAACTTGCTCGCTGATATCGCCTTGGTCGCTGTCGACCCGCGCGTCGAGTTTGAATGAGGATTCGCACAATGTCTGTCGCAGCGCTCAAGCCGGCGCGTCTCGCCAAGGATAAACAGCGGGGCTTGTCGCAATGGGATCTGATGTACATCAAATTCAGACGGCATCGGCTGGCGATGTTCTCGGGCCTTTTTCTAATATTCGTGTACATCGTCATCTTGTTCGCTGAGTTTTTCTCACCCTATCCAACGAATGAGAAGTTCGGCAAATTCGTGCATACGCCGCCAATGCCGATCATGTTTTGGGACGAAAATGGCTTGTCGCGTCCCTTCGTTTACGGCTACAAGCAAGAGCTTGATATCGAAACTTTTCAACGAACATACGTGGCCGATACGACCCAGAAATACTACCTAAACTTCTTCACAAGTGGGTCGGAGTACAGCCTGCTCGGCCTGGTCACAACCGATATCCATTTCTTCGGCGTGGACGAGCCGGGCTTGATATTCTTATTCGGCACCGATCGTTTCGGTCAGGATGTCTTCTCGCGCGTGCTCACCGGCGCGCAGGTCACGCTGACGGCCGGCATGCTCAGCGTCGCAATCAGCGTGGTATTGGGCGCGGTGTTGGGGACCTTGTCCGGTTATTATGGCGGCGTCGTGGACTTGGTCGTCCAACGAATCATTGAATTCTTGAGTTCGATTCCGCGCATTCCCTTGTGGATGACGCTGGCGGCGGTGATGCCGACCGACTGGTCCTCGGTGCGCATCTATTTCGGCATCATCACCATACTTGCCTTCTTGGGCTGGATGGGAATGGCGCGCGAGGTTCGTGGCAAGGTGCTCATTTTGCGCAGCATGGATTACGTCATGGCGGCGAAGGCGGGCGGCGCCTCAAGCGCGTACAACATCTTCAAGCACATGCTGCCCAACGCGCTCAGCCATATTATCGTCGTCGCCACGCTGGCGGTGCCGGTCATGATCATCGTTGAGACCTCCCTGAGTTTCCTCGGCTTTGGCATACAGCCGCCGATGACCAGCCTCGGCGCTTTGCTGCGCGAAGCGCAAAATGTGCAATCCGTGGTCAACTTCCCCTGGCTCTTCAGCCCGGCGATCGTCATCATCGTAACCACCCTGGCTTTTAACTTCCTGGGCGACGGCTTGCGCGACGCCGCCGACCCCTACTCGCAGTGATAAAGGCTGCAAGCAACTCTAATAGAGCAATGTCAATGAAAGTCGTATGAGAGAAATTGACAAGATAATGGATTATTTGTACGGGCAAGCCAGTGGCTCGTCCTCTCATGCAATTTTTCTCCAAGCAGTTTTCATACGTCTGACTAGGCACTACTCAGTATGACCGAGCAGCAAGATACCCTCCTGCGCGTGCGCGATCTGAAGACGCAATTTCGCACCGAGCAAGGTACGATCCGCGCCGTCGATGGAATTGACTTCGATATTAAACGGGGCGAGACATTTGGCATCGTGGGAGAGAGCGGCTGCGGCAAGAGCGTAACCGCCTACTCAATCATGCAACTGATCGAACGGCCGCAGGGTGATATTGTCGGCGGCACGATTGAGTATATGAGCGAAGGCGGCCGCCCAATCGATATCGCAACGCTGGACCCGAATGGTCCGGACATGCGTAATCTGCGCGGCAACGAGATCGGCATGATTTTCCAAGAACCAATGACCTCGCTCAATCCAATCTATACCATCGGCAATCAGATCATTGAAGCGATCGTGCTGCATCAGCGCGTGAGCAAAATGGAGGCGCGCAAACGGGCGATTGAATTGCTCGATCGCGTGGGCTTGTCCGACCCGCACAGCCAGATCGACGATTATCCGCACCAGTTGTCAGGCGGCATGCGGCAGCGGGTGATGATTGCCATGGCGCTGTCTTGCAATCCGAGGCTACTCATCGCGGATGAACCAACCACGGCGCTGGATGTGACGGTTGAAGCGCAGATTCTCGATCTCATGCGCGACCTGCAAAATGAATTCGCCATGTCCATCATGTTGATTACCCATAATCTCGGCGTCGTCGCCGAAATGTGCGATCGCGTGATGGTGATGTATTTGGGCAAGGTCGTCGAGGAAGGCAGCGCCGTCGACATTTTCTACAATCCGCGCCATCCCTACACGCACGGCTTGCTGGAATCGATACCGCAGATCGGTCTCAGCGCCCGACTGACGCCAATCGAGGGGGCGGTGCCCATGATGCAGGATATCCCGCCGGGCTGCTATTTTGCGCCGCGCTGCCCTCATGTCATGGCGGTATGCCAAGAAGATCCGCCGATGTTCTTCCCGGCGGATACGCAGCGCGCGAAATGCTGGCTTTATTCGGATGAGGCGCTGCCGCAGCATGTCGAGTGAAACCGTTCTTCAAGTCAAGGAATTGAAGAAGTATTTTCCAATACGGAAAGGCATACTCAAGCGCACGATTGGCTGGATCCGCGCGGTCGATGATGTCAGCTTCGCCATGTCGGCCGGGCAGACCCTGGGTTTGGTCGGCGAAAGCGGCTGTGGCAAGACCACCACCGGGCGCTGCATTCTGCGGCTCTACGAACCGAGCGCGGGCTCGATTCTCTATCGACTGGATGACCAACTCCAGGACATTGTTGGATTCAATCATGCGGAGATGAAACGCGTTCGGCAGAAGATGCAGATCATCTTTCAAGACCCGTTCTCGTCGCTTGACCCGCGAATGACGGTGCATGACATCATCGCCGAGCCGCTGCGCATCAACCGCATCGGCACCCGGGCGCAACAGAGCGAACGGGTGGAAGAACTGCTGGATCTGGTAGGACTGAATACGGCGCAGATGAATCGCTATCCCCACGAGTTCAGCGGCGGGCAGCGGCAGCGCATCGGCATCGCTCGCGCGCTGGCATTGAATCCGGAAGTGATCGTCTGCGACGAGCCGGTCTCGGCTTTGGATGTATCGGTACAGGCGCAGGTGCTGAATTTGCTGATGGATTTGCAGGAGCGGCTCAACCTGACCTATCTCTTTATCGCTCATGACCTGAGCGTGGTGGAGTATATCAGCGAGCGCGTGGTCGTCATGTACTTGGGCAAGATCGTGGAAATTGCCGATGCGACTGATCTTTACGAGTCGCCGCGCCACCCTTACACCGAAGCGCTCCTTGGCGCCATTCCCATTCCCGACCCGCTGGCGAAACGGACCCGGAAACCATTGACTGGGACCGTTCCCAGCGCCGCCAACCCGCCAAGCGGCTGCAATTTCCGTACGCGCTGCGCCTACGCGCAAGATATTTGCGCCCACGAAGAGCCGCCTCTCGCGCTACTAGAGGGCGATCGTTTCGTCGCCTGCCACTTCGCGGATGAGCTTGAGTTGACCGGATTCTCCCGCGGCGGCACGGCGCGTCTTCCCATTCATTCATCGCTGCCAAAGTCGAGCGCTGCTTCCGCGACCGAGGGTCGCCCCCGGTGACACAATCGGATTGCGATCAACGGTTGCGGGTAGAAGCGGCTTATCCATTCGTGCAGCGCATCTTCGTCGCGGCCGGGCTGCCCAAAGCGGACGCCGCCGTCGTGGCCGACAATCTGCTGCAAGCCGATCTGCGCGGGCACAGTTCGCATGGCATCTCGCGCGTCAGGGTGTATTGCAATCGCATTCGCGACGGATTCGTAGCCACTGCGCCAGCGATCAAGGTTATCAATGAAACGCCGGCCGCCTTCCATCTTGACGGCGGGCACGGCATGGGCGCGGTGGTCGCGGACAGAGCCATGCGCATGTGCATGGAAAAGGCGCGGACCAGCGGCATCGCCATGTGCTCGGTGCGAGCCGGCACGCACTTTGGCATCGCCTCGTATTACACGATGCAAGCAGCGGCAGAAGACATGATCGGTTACGCTTGTTCGAACGCGCCGGCCACGATGGCGCCCTGGGGCGGCATCACACCTATGCTAGGTACGAACCCCTTCAGCATGTCCGTACCCGCTGGCAAGCATTGCCCGCTTGTATTCGACAGCGCCAGCAGCATCGTCGCGCGCGGCAAAATTAATCTCGCCGAGATTGAAGACCGCCCGATTCCGCTGGGCTGGGCGATCGACCAGCTGGGCCACCCCACCACTGATGCGACCGAGGCACTGAAGGGCTCGGTACTGCCCTTCGGCGAACACAAAGGCTACGGAATTGCCCTGATGATCGACATCCTCAGTGGCATTCTCAGCGGCGCCGGCTATGGATCTCATCTCGGTCCCCTGTGGAACAACGCGGAGAGCTATCAAAATCTGGGCTTTTTCCTGCTGGCGATCGACATTGCGTCGTTTCGAGCCATTGAGGAATTCAAAAGCCAGATCGACCAAATGATCGACGAAATAAAGGCGAGCAAGCCCGCGCCGCAGGTTGACGAGATTCTGGTTCCAGGAGAAATAGAATTTCGCAACGAGGAATACAATCGCAAACACGGCATTGCAGTTGGCTCAGGCGTCCTGCATGATCTGGAATCGCTCCGGCGCGAATTTGATTTGGATACGGATCTCGCGGCGCTTTTGCATTCCGCCTGATGTTCGTATCCATCTGCCAATGAGATTAGGAAAATCATGACCATCATTCCGTCCAATCGCATGAAATCTCTGCTGCGCGCGGGAAAGTCGGTGGCCGGCACGATGCTGGTGGAATTCCGGCAGCCATCGGTCATGCAGATACTGAAAAACGCCGGTTACGACTTCGCCACAATCGACATGGAGCATGGCGTCTTCGACTATGAATCGGTCGCGGATCTCAGCCGGTTTGGTCGCCATATCGGCATCACGCCCTTGGTTCGCGTGCCGGACAAGCAGTATCCCTATATCGCGCGCGCTTTGGATGTCGGCGCGCAAGGCATAATGGCGCCACGGCTGCGCTCCGCAAAGGAAGTTCGTGACGTCGTCAACATCATTAAGTATCCGCCGCTGGGCGCGCGCGGCTGCTCATTTGGCAGAGGACACACTGATTTTCATGGGGGCTCGCTGCCTGAGAATATGCGGACGGCAAATACAGAAACGCTGCTGATCGTTCAAGTCGAAACGCGCGGCGCGATCGACGAAATTGAAGAAATCGCTTCGATTGCGGGGGTGGATGTCTTGCTCATTGGTCCAACAGACCTGTCGATAGATCTGGGGGTGGCTGGTCAGTTGGACGCGCCGCCGCTGATGGAGGCGATCAACAAGACTTTGGCAGTCTGCGAGAAACACGGCGTCGCGCCGGGCATCCAGATCACGAGTCTGGACTGGCTCATCTACTGGGCGGAGCGAGGAATGCGTGTGCTTAGCTCGTTTTCGGAGGTGGCGCTGTTGCAGCGAGGCGGCATTTCCGTCACCAAGGAGCTCGCGCGATTCCGTTAACCGGCCTTACCGGGGCGAATTGGTCAAATTCATAACACGGCAAGTCGAAATCGAATCTCGGCGTGGCGCGCCTCAGACCTTGGCGTTTCATGACACAGGCCGTCCGGCCGACGAGCATCCTTGAGCCGGCCTACCTCCTACTAATCATCGGAAAAAAATTGAATAGCTGTGATAGTATAGCAACTGGATAACCACCCGATATCCGCCTGCAGAGAAGTCAATGCCGGATGAAATTGGAACGCGCTCGTTGATAATTCGCTTCCTGCATTTGTACCGCGCCATGTCGACATCGATTGTGGAGGCATTCTGCTTCCGCCAGCCCGTCATCGTTGCCGCGCTGCACCTCATCTGCGCGCCCTTTGTGCTTGAACTTACGCGCCTGGGCCTGAAGATGGAAAGCATGATAGCGAGCGATGGCGACCTAAAAGGGGCGAGCGAGTGGCTGGTCGAGATCGGGTCCAAGGACATCTACGTCCATGGCGCGCACCACGTGCCGCTGACGGGACCGGTGCTCTTCGTGGGCAACCATGCAGGCTTGGGAGACGCCCATGCGCTGATGTCGGCGTCGCCGCGGCGGGATACGCATTTCCTGGCGAGTGACTTTGGCATTTTGCCAGGCTTGCGCGCGATGCGGCGTCACGTCATTGTCGTGGACCAAAGCCAGCCGGTCGCGTCGTTTCGCGCCTGTCTGCGACATCTGCGAGCGGGCAAGTCACTGCTCCTTTATCCGCGCGGTGAAATTGAAGCCGATCCGGGACTGCACTTGGAAGCGGCATTGGACACCTTGTCGCAGTGGTCGCGCAGCATCGAACACCTGGCGCGCCACGTGCCCGATATGGCGATTGTGCCTTTTGCCGTCGGCGGCGTGCTCTCGCGGCGCGCCCTGCGGAACCCGATCGTCCGACAATACCAGAACAGCGGCAAACGACGCTTTCTGGCGGCGACCTTCCAAATGATGTTCCCGATTTACCGCGACCCGGTAATCAGTCTTCGTTTCGGGAGCGCGCTAAGCGGCGAATGGGCAAAACGGGACCTGGTCCTGGCGCAGATGAATACCCTGCTTCGCCATGTCAATGCTGAGCAGCAAGAGCTGAATCGCAGTGCCGCAAATCCTGTCTTCTCTCACCGATTTTAGTCTTTCCAATTATCCGTTTCGCGCGATAATTGCCGGACAGCTTGGACGGGCAGAATGACCAAAATGCCATGAGCCAGTGGTCGAACAACAATCCAACACAGAGCAACCAGCACAGGTGGCGGAGCTACTGGAACCTGCTTATCTCGTTGGTCAGCCGGGATATACGGGCGCGCTATCGGCGCACCTTGCTGGGTCCGCTCTGGGCGATTATTCCGGCAATTCTGTACACAGTGATTTTGAGCTTTCTGAGTGGTTTGGTGGGCGCGAGCAGCGAAGGCGCGCCGCGCTTGGCTTTTGTGATGGCCGCAACCATCCCCTGGACTTTTTTCCAGAGTTCAGTGGTGCGCATTCCCCATGGCCTACTGGCGAACGGCACGATTCTGCGCAAAATGGCGATGCCGCGCCAAATCTTCCCCTTCGTCGTGCTATTGACGACGACCTTCGATTTTCTCATGTCAGGCATTGTTCTCATTGTGGCGCTGCAGATCATGCGCATTCCAATCACCTGGGCTTGGCTGTGGCTGCCGCTGCTCGCTCTGATGGCTGGCGCCTTGGCATGGTCGGTGGGGATAGGCTTGTCGGCCTTCACCATCTATCGGCGCGATGTCTTGCATGGCATTCAATACATCATGCAAGTCTGGCTTTTCCTGACGCCGGTCATGTATTCTTCGCAAGAGTTGGTCGACAATTGGCCGCTCATTCACGCGCTCAATCCCGCGGTTGGAATCATTGACGGATTTCGCAAGGTATTGGTATTTGGTCAGGCGCCAGATATCAACAGTCTGCTTTTCAGCGCGATCGTGACTTGCCTCGTGTTGGCGATAACTTTGCCGTTTTTCCATATTATGTCCCGCTATTTTGCCGATGTACTCTAGGAACGACTGGATTCGAGGGAGTCTCAAAAACCGATGGATGCATCTCTGTTCCAGGCAAACCGACGCCCTGATGTATCGCCCCGACAAGACTCCTTAATGAAAAGAATTTGAGGATCGTCTATGACAGGCGACTTGGTCATTCAAGCGCAAGATGTGTGGAAGCGATACGGCTTGCCCTTGCGCCCCTGGCTGCAGCGCCAAATTGATCAGTTGCGCGGCCAATATCCCGCTGATCGCGCCAAATACGGCACCTGGGCTTTGCGCGATGTATCTTTCGAGGTTAAACGCGGCGAGTCCTTGGGCATCGTCGGCAGGAACGGGGCCGGGAAGAGCACCTTGCTCAAACTGATCGCCGGTGTCAGCCCGGCGACTTACGGTTCAGTGCAGGTGAGCGGTCGGCTCTTCCCAATGATTGAGCTTTCCGCCGGCATGCACAATGACTTGACCGGGCGCGAAAACATCAAATTGCTCGGCGCCATTATGGGATTCACCTGGCGGCAAATGAAGGATAAGCTGCCGGAAATCGAAGACTTCGCCGAATTAGGAGACTGGCTGGACAAACCGGTGTGGCAGTACTCCAGCGGAATGCAGGCGCGCCTCGGGTTTAGCGTTGCCGTCAATGTCGACGCGGATATTCTCCTGATTGATGAGGTACTGTCGGTCGGGGATGTCAATTTTCAGAAGAAATGCCTCAACCGGATGGATGAACTTTCAAACAGCGGCGTCACGACCGTCTTCGTCACCCACAGTCCCTATGCGATTGAGCGGATTTGTGAAAGAGCGCTCTATTTGGAAGATGGTCAAATCACCGCGTCCGGCTCCTCCAGCGATATCCTGGCCGCTTATTTCCAGGTCGCGATGGATCGGTCGACTGTCATAGCGGGCAAAGACAGGATCGCCGCCGATTTGCGCGAAGGCACGGGCGCCTTGCGCATTATGGATATCACCATGCATGACGCCGTGAGCGGGCGGGAAATCACTGGCTTCTCAACGGGCGAATCGGTCGTCTTTCGTATCAGGCTGGACGTCAAAGAGGCGACCCCGCGCTATCGCTTCTCACTGCGTATGGTGGATCCGGCCAGCACCGTCGTCAGCTATATTGAAATGCCGATGTCTTCCCGCCGCTCGCTCGCCTTGGAGAGAGATAGCGTGCTGGAATGCCGCATCGACAATATCAATCTGCTGCCGGGCCAGTATTGGATCAATCTCGTCGCCAGGGAAATCGCCGGACCAGTGATTGATTCGGTGTCCTACGCCTATGCCTTTGATGTGCGCGCCAACAGCGACGTGATTGAACAGATGGAGCATCGCGGGATTATCTATCTTTCCTCGAGTTGGAATCTGCTTGGCGAAGACGAAGGCGAACTAGAGGGCTTTCGCCAAGGCTGATCGCTGCCCCATTGTTGGGCGAGATAAAGTTCCTGATCTCGTCGCGCTCCGCAAGACTCAGTGTCTGCTGTCAGTTGAGAGTTCGCGAACTGCTGCGCCGGGGTCGGATGCGCCGCGAGAAATTCGGAGCGAGCCGCAATGGCGCGCGGATTAAAGGACCCGGCCTTCGCGCGTTGGGCAGCCCTGCCTAGACATGCAGGGAACAATGGCAAACAGCGCGTAAATTGTCCAATTGAAACATTAAGTTACGACCGTTATACTTGGCGGGCGAATGCCGATAACGATAGCAATGTAAACCGGATATTATTCTCGAACGCTCTATATTGGCAATTGACTATTCGCCTCCCGTGCCGCTAACCGAAAATGTCGGAGAAATGACAATGAATCGCTCGTTCTGGACAACGCTAATAGCTGTGATGCTTGCTTCCGCTGTCTTGCCAAGCGCGGCGACCGCAAGCGAATGCGCTTCATCTGAATTCGAAACGGCGTACATCACGGGTGGCATGAATATCCGCGCATCCGCTTCCATTAGCAGCAGGGTGGTGGCCAGCGCGCGGGCCGGCGATTCGTTCACAGTGTTGGAGTCGAGAGCAGGCACAAGGTGGTGCTGGCTGAGAATTAGCTTGGGCTGGATGGCCGATACCTCGCGGGTGCAATTGACGAGTCCCGCTCAAGGGGCCGCGACGCATGCATTGGCGCCGCAGCCAGCGCCGCGATCGGACATTGACAACTGCTGTTTCGTCGATCGACCATGCACGACGGAAAAGGAATGGAATAACGGCTATTGGGCTTACCAGAACAAGGAATGCAGCGTGTCGACCGAGCCACCCATGAGCAATGTCGCGGCGCCGCCGCAGCAGACCACCGTGGCGCCTTCAGAAGCAAACAACTGCTGCCATATCGGTTGGGACTGCCAGAGCGAGGCCGAGTGGAAACGCGGCTATGAAGCCTATCAGAACAACCAATGCGAGAATCCCGGTGTTGCAGTAATTGGGTCCGACCGATTCAAAGCTGTCATTCTTGAAGCCTTGCGGCAGTTGAAGAACCGGTCGCCATATTGGTATATCTACACCATTGATGGACTGGACAATATCCGAGAAGAGTCACAGAGTGGGATTTGGGTGAGCAGCCGCACTGCCGACGTGAGCTGGAGCGCGAACAGCTACGCCATTTCCAGGGCGGACATCGGCGCAGTTGCGGCTTTGCTGGTACATGAGGCTTGTCACGTCCACCGCGGGCGCGCGGGCTTGCAATCGGGCGGGCTCGTTGGCGAACGCGCCTGTCTGCAAATCGAAATTCAGGTGCTAGATCTGCTCGGCACCAGTCCGGGGCGGCGCAATTGGCTGCAGGAAGTGCTGGACAATATCAATAATCGATCCTATCAGTGGTGGCATTAGCGCCAGACGGCGCGCTGACGGCGCGTCCCTTCCAGCCAATCACAAAGAGAACCGGGAATACGAGAGATGTATCTGCCCCCTCTGTCGCCTGCAACAGGCGGCCAGGTTCTACATCCTGCGTACGTGCGAGCCGGACTCTTTTGACAGCGAACCTTGTATATGTTATGTTCAGTCTGTCTTTCATCGAGACAACTCATATTAAGGTTCTCATGCCTCACTATCCGAGGCGGAAAACATATTTCTTAAAGGAGTTTTCGAATGAATAGCAATAGCAATGGCATCTCACGGCGTGAGTTGCTGAAGTTCATGGGTGTAGGCGCCGTTGGTACCGCCCTCGGCTCCAATCTCGCTTTCGCCCAAGCGGTTCCCGAGTCCGGCACGTTCCGCTTTCAGATTGAGAGCGGTCCCGGCACGGACTTCGTGGCGGTGGTTGACGCCTTCATCGCGGAACATCCGGAAATCACGGTCGAGTTCAGCCAAGTCGAAGCGGCGGTGGTCGGCGTTGACTGGCAGCGCATCGCGATGGAAGCGGGCGCGGTCGATCTGATCTCGAATGAGAATCCGAAGTTCCTCAAGCTTGATCCCGTTCTCAAGGCCGGTCTGATCCAGCCACTCGACGGTTATCGCGATTTGTACGAGTGGGACGAGTGGGTGCTGGCGGCGGCGCTGCGGCGCTCATCGCGGGGCGGCCAGCTCTGGACATTGCCGCTTTACTATGAGATTTGCGGCGCGTCTTACAGAAAGTCGGTCCTGGAAAGCTTTGATGTGGGCGAGCCACAGAGCTGGGAAGAATTCATCGCCATGCTGGAGAAGTTCAAGGCGGCCGGCTTGATTCCGCTGACCAACGGACATCGTGGCTTCAGCCAGATCCAGATGATTCACTACCAATTCTGGGCGAGCATCGGCGGGCTGAGCGGCCCCGGAAGCATCACCGATGTGATCTTCGGCGATGGCAAGTTCACCGACGCGCCAAGCGTAGAAGCGGCTCAGGCCATCCTCGATATCTACAACGCGGGATTGCTCGACCCGGATGTACTTTCCATCACGCAGGACGACGGCAACGAACGCTTCATCTCGGGGGCGGCTGCTTTGAACGTGACGGGCACCTGGTTCTATTCGGAGATGCAGCGTCAATTTGACGACGACTGGGATATGCTGACCATGCCCGGTCCCGGCGGCGGACCGATTTGGTGCACTGGCGAGACGGAAGCCATGGTCATCCCGGCGGCGGCGCAAGACCCGGACGCAGCTGCGTTATTCCTCGACTTCTGCGTCAAGGGCACCGGCGCCAAGATCCTGCTCGAACGCGGGAATCTCTTGGCGACAAAAGCCTTCGGCGAGTTGGCGATTCCGCAGATTCAGCGCTTGCCGATCATCACCGGCGACGAGTCTTCTCTGTTAATCTTTGGCTGGCTGCCACAGAACTCCCAGGATGCTTACCAGCAAGGCTTGGGCGGCATTCTGGCTGGCAGCATCACGCCCGCGCAATGGGCGCAGCAAGTCCAGGACGCCTGGGAGCGCGACATCGAAGACGGACAGATTCCAGAGGATCGCAGCGATCTGCTCTAGACCCTAAATGCAATCGGGCTCAGTCCATGAATACCGGGCTGAGCCCATAGACGCCATGCGCCTCACAATTGTTTGAGATAGATTAGATGTCCGCGCTCGCTTCAAGGCTCCGCCCGCGGCCGCTTGAGTCCTGGCGGGGCGCCTCATCAAAAGCGCGCGAACAGTGGCGCCTGTCTGCTGTTCTGGTCGCGCCCGCCTTGATCCTGATGGCGATATTCGTGTTCTTCCCCGCCCTGCAAACGATCGGGCTGAGCTTCTATAAATGGGACGGCATCAGCCCGGATATGGGCGACTTCGTCGGTTTCAAGACCTTCACCCGGGCGACCGACAACTACCCGTTCTCGCAAGCCATCAAGAACAGCCTGCTATGGGGCGTCGTTGGGCTCTTCGTACCAACGATTATCGGCTTGGTCGCGGCGGCGCTGGTAGAAGATACCAACCTGCGGCCGAAGCCCTTGTTTCGCTTCGCCTTTTTCGTGCCCTATTTCTTCTCGATGGCGGTGGCGGCGGCGCTCTTCACCCGCGTCTACGACCCCAGCTATGGCATGATTAATCAGGTGATCCACGCCTTGGGCTTCACCGATGTCAAACCGCAGTGGCTCGGCGATGGGCGGATCGCCATCTATGCGGCCATGGGCGTATTCGTCTGGCATGAGACCGCCTTCTGTTACATCGTCTTCACCGCCGCCATCCAGCAGATTGACCGCTCGCTCTATGACGCGGCCAAGGTTGACGGCGCCTCGGAAGTCCAGGTGTTCCGCTATATTACGATTCCCAGCGTCCGCGATGTCGCCACCTTCGTGATGACGATCATGCTGATTGTCGGCTTGACGCCCTTCGCAGTCGTCTTCCCATTGACGACGCCAGGACTCGGCGGTCCTTATTACTCGACGGAAATCTTGCCGACGCTCATCTTCAAGAAGGCGCGAATGGGTTATAACGCCAGCGAGGCGGCGGCACTCGGCGTCATTCTTCTCATTCTTGTCATCGGGATCGTCACCGCTTTCCTGTGGTTCAGAGAGCGCACAGCGCCAAAGGACTGAGCGAGCGCGAGCCATGCTGTCCACAAAGAACATGAGATATGCCTTATACGCGCTGGTCATCCTGCTGGCGCTGCCCTTTGTGTTTCCTTCGCTGTGGGTGCTGATGGCGAGCTTCTCGACCAATACGCAGATCACGATGGATTCGCTGGCGCTGCCGGACCGGCTTTATGTCGAGAACTACGCGCACGCCTGGACGGGCGCCAAATTCAGCACCTTCGTCTACAACAGCCTGGCTGTATCGGGGTCGGTCACCGTTCTGATTGGCGTCCTGGCGACGATGCTGGGTTATGCCGTTTCGCGGCTGGATTTCCCCGGGCGCCGACTCTTGCTGCTGCTGATCATGATGGCGATTGTGACGCCGGTCTTCTCTTACCTCGAACCGCTAACTCGCGTCGTGAGGCAACTGGGTCTATCCAACTCGCGCACCGCCGTGATTCTGACGACAACAGCCACCTTCCTGCCGGTGCCGACTTTGCTCATGCGCTCGTTTTTTCTGACGCTTCCGGAAGAGCTCGGCGACGCTGGCCGAGTCGAAGGCGCCAGCGAGTGGGGCGTCTTCCGTTATATCATGGTGCCGCTGGCGCGTTCCGGCGTGCTCACCGTGCTCATCTTCGCCTTCCTCTGGAGCTGGAACGATCTGCTGCTGCCCGCGGTTTTCCTCCAGGCGCCCGACAAGTACACCATCGCCTACGCCATTACCACGCTCAAGCCGGCCGGATTTCGTCAAGATCACGTCACCATGTTCGCCGCGTCGATTATCTCGACCGGACCCATGATCGTCGTCTATCTGCTGCTGATGCGCCGCTTCATTGCGGGATTGACCGTTGGCGGCTTGCGCGGATAATCTTGGCGATCCACGGCTGCAGCTGAGAAAGGGTCAATGACTTACCGCATGATCCAGATCGGCCTTGGCGCGATGGGCCTTCATTGGTGCGATGTCGCGCTGCCGCCGAATATTGACGACGGCTTGATCGAGGTGGTCGCCGCTGTCGATATCAACCCGGCCGCCTTGCCGGTGGCGCAAGAGTCGCTCGGTCTGCATCCTAGCCAGTGTTATACCGACCTGCACAAAGCAATGGCGGAGAATCGGGCTGACTTTTGCACAATTGTGGTGCCGCCGGCTCAGCATGAAGCGGTCGTCGATGCGGCATTGGCGCACGATCTTCACATCCTATCGGAAAAGCCGATCGCCGATACCCTGGCCGCCTCCGTGCGTATTGCGGACAAAGTCAAGCGGGCGGGCGTGAAGATGGGCGTGACGATGAGCCATCGCTTTGACCAGGACAAGACGAGCTTCCGCGAGGAATTGCGCTCGGGGCGTTACGGCGCGCTTGATTATCTCGTATGTCACCTCACCTGCGATTTGCGGCAGCGCGGCAGCTGGGGCGCCTTTCGGCACGAGATTCCTCATCCCTTGATGATCGAGGGGGCGGTTCATCAGCTCGATATGCTCGCCGACCTGGCTGGCGCATTATGTGATATCCTCTACGCGCAGACTTGGAACCCGGCCTGGGGTGAATATGCCGGCGATTCTCAGGCCCTGGTCACGATGCAATTTGAGAATGGAAGCCGCGCAATGTTCGAGGGCGCTTGCACCAACGCCGTCGGATTGAAATACTGGGAGCAGGAGACGATCCGGGCCGAATGTGAACTGGGCACGCTGTTGCTCAATGGGCGCCGTCTGGAACGCTTTCCGTATGATCCATCGACCCAGCGAATTGCAAAGTTTGAAGGCGAAGGCGAACCGCTGCCGCTCTTGCCAGGGCGCAAGTGGAAAAACTCCTGGCTAATTGAGCAGTTTGTAGACTGGCTGGATGGCGGCGAAAAGATGGAGACGAATATCGAGGACAATTTGCAGTCGGTTGCCCTGATTTTCGCCGCTATCGAAAGCAGCCGCACCGGTCAGCCGGTCAAAGTGCAAGACTTATTGACTCAGGCAATGGAGAGTTTGTGAGCATGGATTCCACCGAAGAGAAGATTAAGACCGCCGTCATCACCGGCAAGCATCCCTTTGATGTGCCGTCATTTCACGCCGCCTTCCGCAGCATGCCCGAAATCGACTTTTATCCGCAGGACATGGAGGAATTCGCCGCCGACGTTGGCGAGCGGCGCGCCGAATATGACGCGCTGCTTTTTTTCAACTTTCATCAGGAGACGCCCGGCAACTCGGGCAGCAAGACAGACGAGGCGACCAAGGCGGCGCTGGATACACTAGGCGATAGCGAGCAAGGCATCTTCATTTTGCATCACGCGCTTTTGGCATATCCGGATTGGCCGCTTTGGGCCAGCCTGGTCGGCATCCAGGCGCCCGGTTGGAGCGTGCACATGGACATCAAGCTCCACATCCAGGTTGCCGATCCGCAGCATCCGATCACGCAAGGGCTGAGCGACTGGACGATGCTGGACGAGACCTATGTGGTCGGCGAGCCGGACGCCGACAGCGAGATCCTCCTCTTCACCGACGATCCCAAGAGCATGCGCAGCATCGCCTGGACGCGGCGCTACAAGAAGGCGCGCGTCTTCTGCTTCCAGTCGGGCCATGACCACCATGCTTACGAAAATCCGAGTTTCCGCCATGTCATCAGCCGCGGTATTCAGTGGACGGCTCGCAGAATTTAGCGGTAGCCGGCCAAACAGGAGTGGCCTTAAGTCGTGTATGACCGAAGAAACGAAATTGATCTGAAGCGCCATCTCGCCTTGGGTGTTGAGTTCATCATCAACAACCTGGATGAACGCCAGAACTACCTGCCCTTCTTTCACAACGAACTCGTCCAGCAGCCGACCTGCGTGAGGCACGGTCCATTCGACTCTCCCCATGTCGTCGGGCGCTTTCTGGATGCGCTCGGTTGCTGTTCGCGCATCATTGATCTGCCAGACGAAACCGGAATCTATGATGCGCTCGCCCAGCAGCTCTACGACAGCCTCGAAGGTCACGAATCCGGCTTGCCCTGGAACTGTCCCACACCTTGGCAGCCGGATGTCGCCGCCATGCACAACTGCCGCGAAGTGGTCCTGGGTTTGCTCGCGCTCTGGAATTGGCGCGCCGATCGGCGGGCGGAGCCTGCTCTGCGCCGCTTGTGCCGTTCTATTCTGGGCGCGGTTGGAGATAGCGCGCGCTTTCCCGCCGGGAGTCTTGGCGCGGACGGCTGGACGAATGCCTTCAGCGGCATACTGGCGCCACCGCCAGCGACTACGGGCCGGCTCATTCGGCCGCTCGTTCAGTACTATCGGCAATCAGCTGACGAAGTCGCGTTGGAGTTGGCGCGCCGCTTCGCCGCGGACAATCTCGCGACGGCTTTTGACGCCGATGGATCAATCGCCGAAGCCGCTGGCACGCACATGCATTCCATAACCGGCACGATCACCGGTCTGATTGATTATGGTTTCCAGGTTGGAGATGAATCGATCATTGAAGGCGCGCGCCGCGCATACGATGTCGGCATGCGTCCTTTTCGCAGCAGTTACGGCTGGGTGAAAGAGTTCATTTGGGCGCCCTGGCTTGCCGAGCCATTGCAGGCGGCCGGTTATGCCGGTTTCGATATCAACCGCGGCGAAGCCAATAATACCGGCGATCTCATCGAAGCGGCGCTGCTGCTGGGTCAGGCTGGCTACGCGGGATATTATGAAGATGCCGATCGTATGCTGCGCAATCATCTCTTGGCATCGCAAGTCGTAGACACGGCGTGGGTGCGCGAGGCCGAAGGCTACGAGGATGATGACGAGACGCGCTACGGAAATGTGGCGCGGCGGGCGCGCGGCGGCTTCTGTTTCGGGGGAACCAAGGGGCTCATCTCGTATCCGGAAGAAGCCTACCAGGTCAATGCGGATCTGGTGGGCGGCGCGCTGCAAGCCATCTGCGAATCCTGGGAGGCTATCGCCGACGTGGAAGACAATGCCGTCCGCGTTGATTTGCTCTTTTCCAAAGAAGACAGCGCCTTTTCTTTGACCTGTCCGCCGCCGGGTCCCGAACCGATCACCCTGCGCCTCCACCAAACGGCTTCTCTGCACTTGCGCATCCCTTCCTGGGCGCAACCGGCCGCCGTCGCGCTTCAGATTAACGATGGACCCAAGTCGTCTGCTGCGGACGCGATACGGGACGGCTACCTCAGGCTGTCCTCGCTAGCGGCGGATACGGTCGTAAGAGTTTGGCTGCCATCCCGCCGGGAAACTGTGGCGGAAGTGGTGGGCGGGGAGCGCTGCGAAATCGACTGGCATAACGACACCGTTGTAGGCATCAGTCCGCCGGCGCGCTTTCAGCCACTGTACGGGCGTGACTGATCGCTGACGGTAAGGAGGTGCAATCCGTGGTCGAATACCGGCGCGTGCACGAAGAGGCGATCGTCTTTGACGGCACTTGCCCGCTGCTGACGCATTCACCGGCGCATAGCTCGTATTATGTCGAGGGCGGCGTCACGGTCGTCGCGCCGTCCTTGGCCGCCAACCACAACTGCGGCGAAGCAATCAGGCGGATCGCCGATTGGCTGAATATCATCCGCGAGCGCAGCCACGAGCTCCTGCACGTCACTGATGTAGCAGGCTTCCGTCAAGCCAAAGCCGATGGCAGCTTGGGAATCCTCTTCCACTTTCAGAATTCGCTGCCGCTTGAGCAGAGCATTGAGCTGGTGGATGTCTACCACGCGCTGGGTGTACGCGTCATTCAGTTGACCTACAACGTGAGGAATTTCGTGGGCGATGGCTGCCTCGAAAGCAATGACGCCGGCTTAAGCGCTTTCGGCCGGCGGCTGATCAAGGCGATGAATCGCGCTGGCATCGCGGTCGACTGCAGCCACACGGGCATTCAGACCACCTTGGACGCGATGAATGTCTCCGAGCAGCCGGTTGTCTTCAGCCACAATCTGACGAAAGCGGTTTGCGAGAGCCCGCGCAACCTGAGCGACGAGCAGATCAAGCGCGTCGCCGAAATGGGCGGCGTCATCGGCATCAACGGCTTCCCGCCCTTCGTGGCGAAGAAGCGGCGCCCCACGCTCAATGACTTGCTCCAACATGTCGACCATATCGCCGATCTCGTCGGCATCGAACACGTGGGCATCGGCATCGACTTCGAATACATCGGCGAGTCCATGCAGGCGGCGTCAACGGCGCATTACGACTATTTCGTCAAAACGGGACAGTGGGATCCGAAGGATTATCCGCCGCCGCCCTACTATTATCCGCGTGGCTTGGATGACCCGCGCTGTTTCCCTAATTTGACCAAGGCGCTCTTGGAGCGCGGCTATGACGAAGCGGAAACGAAGAAGGTTCTGGGCGGCAATTTCATGCGGGTTTATTCACAGATCTGGACTTAAGCCATGATGAACAGAGCAGAGATCTTGAGCAGACTTAGAGCAACGCTGGCGAATGGCGACGTCATCATTGGCGCCGGCTGCAGCGCTGGCATTGTGGCGAAGTGCGCTGAGCTGGCTGGAGCGGATTTGATCGTCTGTTATAGCACGGGCCGATCGCGGATTATGGGGCTGCGCACCGAGGTCATCGGTCACTCCAATCCGCGAACGCTTGATATGTATGACGAAATCAGCAATGTCGTCAATGATACGCCGATCATCGCGGGCATCGAAGCCAACGACCAGACGACCTATGACCTGGAAACCGTGATTGACCGCTTCGTCGAACAGGGATTCGATGGTTTTATCAACTTTCCCACCGTGGGCAATCACGAGCGCATTTCCGACTTTTTCCTGCGCGAGTACGAGAATATCGCCAGCAGCATCAATCAGCCTTGGGGATTTGCCCGCGAGGTTGAGCTGATCCGTCTGCTGCGCCTGCGAGACATTTTCACCATGTGCTATGTATTCAGCGCCGAGCAAGCCGCGCGCATGGCTGATGCCGGCGTCGATGCCGTCTGCGCCCACGTCGGCGGCACCGCTGGCGGTTTAATCGGTTTCCCGGCTGACCCGATGGAAGAAGCGCTGGATAACGCGCAGCGCATTATGGAAGGCGCCTGGGAGGTCAATGCGGACGTGATCTGCCTGGCGCATGGCGGACCCTTCGCCGAGCCGGAGGACACCCGCGTCTTGTATGAGCGAACGGACGCCCAGGGTTTCGTCGGCGCCTCCAGCATCGAGCGCATCCCGATTGAAAAAGCGGTGATGAGCGCGGTCAAGACCTTCAAGAATCACAAAGTGAGGAAGCGCTAGATCGTGACAGACGCGATGAAGACGGTCGTGCTTGCCGGCGCGCTCGATACCAAAGCGACCGAGTTCGCCTGGGTGAAGTCGCTAATCGAAAAGCAAGGGCTCCGCACTCTTGTAATAGATGTTGGCATCCTGGGCGAGCCTGGATTCGCGCCCGATGTCAGCCGCGAAGCCGTGGTCAGCGCGGCGGGAGGCGATCTCAACGCCCTTCGCCGGGGCGAGGGCCGCGGCGAAGCATTGGAAGTCATGGGACGCGGCCTGGCGAAGATTGCGCGCGCGCTTTACGACGAGGGGATGCTTGATGGTATCCTGGGCATGGGCGGCAGTGGCGGTACGACTGTTGCCAGCGCCGGTATGCGAGCGCTGCCGCTGGGCTTGCCCAAGCTGATGGTCTCGACCGTCGCCAGCGGCGATGTGCGCGGCTTTGTCGGCCCGGCGGATATCGTCATGATGCCGTCGATCGTCGATGTGGCGGGCATCAACCGCATCAGCGCCAAGGTCTACGCCAATGCAGCAGCCGCCATCGTGGGCATGGTCCGCCTGGAGGCGGCGCCGATCGCGGACGAGCGCCCGCTGGTGGCCGCCTCGATGTTCGGCAATACCACGCCCTGCATCGACCAGGCGCGCAGCCTGATCGAAGAACAGGGTTATGAAGTCCTGGTATTCCATGCGACTGGTATCGGCGGGGGGACGATGGAGAGTCTGATCGGCGAAGGTTATATCGCCTCCTGTCTCGACATAACGACAACGGAACTGGCTGACGAAGTGTGCGGGGGCGGCGCCAGCGCCGGACCGGAACGCTGTTTGGCGGCGTCGCGCGCGGGCATTCCCGCAGTGATCGCGCCCGGCTGCGTCGATATGGCCAACTTCGGCGCGCTCGAATCGGTGCCGGAAAAGTATCGCGGACGCAATCTATATCAGTGGGCGCCCACCGCGACGCTATTGCGCACGAACATTGAAGAGAATCGGCGGATCGGGGAAATGATCGCCGCCGCGGCCAATGCAGCGACCGCGCCAGTCGCCATTCTCCTCCCCCTCAAGGGCTTATCCATGCTGGATAGTGTTGGTGGCGCCTTCTGGGATCCGCCCGCGAACGCCGCTTGCTTCGACGCGATTAAGAGTGGTCTCAGGCAAGACATTCCCGTCATCGAGCTGGACTGCAATATCAACGATCGGCCTTTCGCCGAAGCCGCCGCCGAGACGCTGATGAGCTTGATGCGGCATTCCGAAAGAGACATCGTTGCAAAGCGCTAGAAGCCAAATCCGCGGCGGAAACTGTTTCAATTCACATCAAGCCAGGAATCGCTGAATCAAAAGCGAGCGCCGTTCATAAGGCGGCATTTTCTTGCGAGCCCCTTTGAATTGCGATACTGTAAAGGTGCTGCTGTTATCTGTACCGGAGCCTAGGCCGGGCAGTCGGAATAGAGATTGTAGGAGGGATGAGAGGCTCGCTAGATTCACGGTACTTACAGTTGGTATCGCCATAAGAGAGACTTCTTGGAGAATGATCATGTACGAAAAATATGCGAAGCACCTTGTTTCCCGCTGCCTTTTGCTCACAGTTCTACTGATTTCCTTCACACTATTCGCGCCGGTAGCCGCGCAAGATGGTCCGACTGGGCAACTCACCGTGTTTATGTGGGGTGGTCCACCGGACATCGACACTTATGAAGCGGCAATCGCCCGCTATATGGACGAAAATCCCGGCGTTGAGATTGAGTTGATTGATGCCGCGGGCTGCGGCGCCAGCTATGCCGCCTGCAAGACGCAGATCGCCGGGGGCACGATGGCGGATGTCTTCGTGCCGGGCAGTTGGAATTACAACGCCATGGCGAACGATGGCGTGCTCGAAGACCTTGCACCCTATGTAGACGCGGATCCCAATCTCGACCTGGCTGATTTCCACCCGGTCACCATCGAAGCGGTGACCAGCTTGCGCGATGGCACCCTCGTCGGCTTGCCGATGGGCTTCAACATCCAGAGCATGTGGTTCAACAAAGACATGTTTGACGCGGCGGGCTTGGATTACCCGCCAGCGGACGGCGATTATACCTGGGATGATGTTCGCGCTTGGGCGAAACAACTGACCATCGATGAAAATGGCAATACAGCCGACTCGATGGACTTTGATGCCGGCAAGATCGTACAGTGGGGCTACTATAACCACTTCGTCTGGCCATGGGGCAACGGTTACGATCCCATCCTCTTCGCTTTCGGCGGCAGCGCGATGACCTTGCCGGACCGCGGCAGCTGCAATCTGGAGCATCCGGACAGCATCCGCGGCTGGCAATTCATCCAGGATCTGATGTGGACGGATCACTCCACGGTGAAGCCGGACGCCCACGCCGAACAGATTGGCTTCCTTCGCTGGGTCGATGGACAAGTGGCATTGCAGCACGGCTCCTTTGAACAGGCGAAGCTGGTGGACGACCAGAATCCCGGCTTGAATTATGACATCGCGCCCTTGCCCAGCGGCGATGCCGGTAACGCGACCGTGATTCAAGTGCATATGTGGAGCATCTATAGCGGTTCGCCCAACAAAGAGTTGGCTTGGCATTTGCTGCGATGGCTGGCGACCGACGGTTCCGTCGGCGATTATGGCTCGATCATGACGCTGATTCCGGCATATAAGGACAACGCGCTGGGCGAGTATTTCGTCGACGCGCCATACGCGCCGGAACACACCAAAGAGGCGCAGCTTGATCCGCTTGAATGGGAACTGACCACCTACCCCAGCATGTACAACGAGAAGACGGATCAAATCCAGGGTTCGGACGGCTTCGGCGACGCCCTTTCAGAAATCCTGAATAACAAGAAGTCGGCCGAAGAGGCGCTGACTGGCATCTGCGCGCAAGTCGATGCGGTCATGCAAGAATAGCGCTGGCTTCTAAAACCGCATCCGCATTTAGACTGCCGGTGATTCGCCTTACTGGCGGCGCCGGCAGTTCCGACATCTTGTATCGCCCATGTCCGCTTTCAAATCGTTGCGCGTCATTTCCCTCAGCCTGCTGTTAACCTTGGGCTTTTTCAAAGGTATCAATCCGGCAATGAACAGCTCGCCAGATTCTTTTGCCAGCGCGGCCGATATGCCGGTGGTTGCTGACTTCTCGGCCACCCTCGATCCGCCTTTGGTCAAGAAGTTCGACTTCATGAACTCCGGCATCGTGCCGATGTGGCGCTATCGGCGCGATCTGGATTTGATCGACGATCTAAAGACACAGTCATTACGCGTCGATCTCTTCTGGGGTGAGCCGCAAATCAATGGCTGGACGACGGAAATGATCAGCGGCAGCGCCGATGACCTCCGCTTTGATTTCAGCGAAATTGATGAATTGTCGCGCCTGCTGAAAGAGCGGGGCATCGGCGGCTACTGGTCCTACTGTTACAATCCGCTGCCGCTGCAAGCCGGTTTCGGCCACGCCAGCCATCCTTCGAATCTCGAAGCCTGGCGCGAAATCATGTTCCAATTCGCGCGTCATTTCAAGGAAAACGACCTGCGCCCAGACTATCACGCGATTTGGAACGAGCCCGATCTTGACATCTTTTACAATCGGCCGGTTGAAGTCTATTCCCAGCTCTACAAGTTCGGCGTCGAGGGTCTGCGCGCCGGTGACCCAGATGCCTTTGTCGGCGGACCCGACCTGGCCTTCATCGATGAATGGATCGATCCCTTTCTTGACTTCGTCGAGGAAAACCAACTGCCGCTCGATTTCTTCGCCTTCCATGCCATTGGCGTTAGCCCAATCTCGCGAGTCAATACGGCGCGGCGGAAGATCAAAAACCGGCCCTATTTCGATACGACCGAGCTGGTCTTCAGCGAGCTGAATCCATCCATGATTTTCAACTCGCCACAGGCGCCGGTGGTGCGTTACACGCAAGCCGCCCTCATACTCGATCACATTGCCCGGCTGGTGGATGAGCCCGATATCGCGCGCGTGCACTGGGCGCAATTCATGGATAGCAGTGTCGATACGCTAGGCGTGGTCAGCTTGGATGGGCATCGCCGCGCCGCTTACAATGCCTTCAAGCTCTATGCGATGATGCCGGTGGATCGGCGCTTGGTTGAAGTCTCCGAAGCGCTCTCCGCGCTGGCTTCGACCGACGCGCATACATCAAGCCTGCTGCTATGGAATCGTTCGCGATCGGATAAGCGCCTGAGCGTCGTCATGAAGAACATTCCCTTTGCGCGGGGTACGCTTCGCGTCTATCGGATAGATGAAGAGCACGGCAGCTACTTCGAAAATCCGGCCAGCGAAGAACTGACTGCAGTTGAAACTTATGAAGACGTAGCAACAAGCGACTTGACCTGGCAGGGCGATATTCCCGACCACGGCGTCCTTTTTTTGGAAGTCAGCGATGGCAGTGGCGCATCCGAACTTAATCGGATTGAACCGGTCGCCGAGATCATTCGCGTCAACCGTTACTTCCCCGACCGCTCCAAGGACAGCTTCGCTGAATTTGATCGGTCTGCATGGATCGTGCGGCTGGGCATGGGATCGCAAGATTTCGCCGATTCGCGCCTCGGGATCGTGATGGAAGATCTACCCAGCGCACTCGAGCTGTCGTTCGAGGCGGAAGGCGAAAGGCGAAACTTGGACGCGAACAGCCTTCTCGGGCTGCGTCTCGATTACGCCGCTGCCGAGGGATACTCAAGAGCCGTCCTTTTTCACGATGGCTTGTACAACCCGGAGCGAGACGCAAAGGAGCCCTGGGGAACGGAGCGACAAGCCGACGAAATCGTTGAATTGGACGACTTGTCCTTGATGCGCTTGGAACCGTCCCTATTTGCGCCGGAAGGCTGGAGCGGGCGGCTGATCTTGACATTGATGATGCAGAATATCGGCGCCGCCACGCGAGCCAAGGTCCGTATCCGGCGTGCAGAATGAGTCTAGTCATGACGACAGATGCCAAGCCGTTTCAAAGAGGTGAAAGGCGATGAGCGCACTGAGCGGCGATCGCCCACCGCTTCGTCTGTGGCACGACGCCAGCCCGCGTGAGCGGCGTCAGTGGCTGACTGCTTACGCTTTCATGAGCCTGCAGTTGATCGGGCTCTTCGTCTTCATTCTGGGTCCCCTGCTTGTTTCGCTCTATTACACCTTTACCAAGTGGGATTTGATCGCGCCGGCGCCCAAATGGACCGGATTGCGAAACTGGCTGCACTTTTTCGGCGATGCCAGAATTGGCCAAGTCCTGGGCAATACGCTCTGGTTCATTCTATGGGCCACCAGCAGCTTCCTTTTGCTGTCGCTGGCGCTGGCGGTTCTGCTGCATCAGCGGCGGCGCGGAACGACCTTGTTTCGCGCGCTCTTCTTCATCCCCTATATCACTTCCCAAGTGGCGGTCGGCTTGGTGTGGAGCTGGATGTTCAACACGCGCTCGGGACCCATCCCCAACTTTTTCCGCCTATTTGGCATCGAGATTCCCAACCTGCTCCTGGACGAGAGTTACGCGATGATCGCGGTGGCTTTAGTAGCCACCTGGCAAGCGCTCGGCTACGGCATCACGATTTATCTGGCTGGCCTGCAGGGGATTCCGGGCGAGCTCTACGACGCGTCCAGCGTCGACGGCGCCAGTGGCTGGCAGCGCTTCCGCTTTGTGACGCTGCCTCTGCTCTCACCAACAGTGCTCTTCCTGACCGTCACCTCGTTCATCGCCGCCTTCCAACTCTTTGATCTGGTCATCATTCTGACCGGGGGCGCGACCGGCGTGGCCCCCGGTGGACCCGGCGGATCCACGCGCACCATTGTGCTTTACCTCTACGAGCAGACCTTCTTGTTCTCCGAGCGCATTTCGGGCTTGGGTTACGGCGCGACCATCGGCTGGATGCTCGCTGTGCTGATTTTCATCGTCACGATGGCGCAGTTTCGCTTCGCCAGAAGTACCGTCTTTTTCCTGGAAGAGAGCGATTGACCTTGAACAGAAGCCTGCGTTCAGCCTTGTATTACGGACTACTCGGGATCTTGGCGGTCGCCTACCTGGTGCCGGTCACCTGGGTGGTTTCTACTTCGCTGCGTACGGAAGCCAACTTGCTGCGCCCGGATCAATGGATCCCCAACCCAATCACCTTAGAACATTACACCAGCGGCTTGTATGAGGCGCTGCCCAATCTCGGACGCTATACCTTCAACACCCTGCGCATATCGATACTTTCGACCGTGGGCATGCTCCTGTCTTGTTCGTTGGCGGGCTATGCGCTGGCGCGCTGGCGCTTTCCTTTGCGAAACCTGTGGTTCTTCGGGCTGCTGGCGACGATGATGGTGCCGGGACATGTGACCCTGATACCGACTTATGTCTTGTTCCGCAAACTCGGCTGGCTGAATACGCCCAATCCCTTGATCATCCCGGCGTTCTTCGGCAGCCCCTTCGCCACCTTTTTCTTCCGGCAATTCTTCCTGAGTTTTCCGCGAGAGTTGGAGGACGCGGCGACACTGGACGGCGCCGGCGCGCTGCGCACATTTGTCGGCATTGTCGTTCCGGTGTCGAAGCCGGCTTTTGTCGCCTTGGGCGTGCTGCATTTCACCGGCAGCTGGAACGGCTTCTTCCTGCCCATCATCTATTTGACGCGCAAAGATCAGTGGGTCTTGACGCAGGCGATCCGCAGCATGCTTGGGCGCTATGACAGCCCCTGGGGCGAGATCATGGCGGGTGTCGTGCTCATGACCCTGCCCATTATTGTGCTGTATATGCTCGTGCAGCGGTATTTCGTACAGGGGATCACCTTCACCGGCATCCGGGGCTAGCGCCGATTATCAGCGACTGGCGCCACATGCGCTCCGCTTGCTTCGCTTTTCCAGGCGTCGATCATGCAAGCTCCACATAGACAGGTGGCGCGCCGATACTGCCACAGGCATAAGCGCCAACGAAGCGGCCAATCACTTTGACAGCCAAATCCAAGTTCGTTAGGCTATGGTAAGCATGACGCGCTTGCGGCTCCCACCGCAATTTGCCTATTTCAACAGGAGAGATGCAGATGAGTTTACAGAAAGAGCAGATTCATGATTTCATCAAGAAGCATAAGGAAGGACGGATTTCGCGACGGCAGTTTTTACAGGCGGTGACGACCGTCGGCGGCGTCGCGGTTGCGCAGTCCATGATGCCGGGTTTCCGCCTGGCGACCGCTCTTGCGCAGGGCGCGCCGGTTCAGGGCGGCACGCTCGTCGCCGCCACCATCGACAAGCCGGTCAATATGGACCCGGCCTTCGCCGAACTTTATTCGTCGATGCAAGTGTATCAGAATGTTTTCTCCAAGCTGGTAAACCTCGATCGGGATAACAATGTGCTGCCTGGTCTGGCGCATTCCTGGCAACAGCTCGATGATTCGACCTGGGAATTCCAGATCGCTGACAATGCTTACTTCCACAATGACGAGCACTGCACCGCCGCCGATGTCGTCTACACCTTCAATCGCCTGTTCGACCCCGATCTTGGCGCGCCAAACGCCGTCTTTTTGACGCCGATCGAAGGCGTCGAAGCGGTCGATGATTACACCGTCCGCATCAGCACGCAGCCGAATTGGGGCGGCTTGCTTGAGGCTTTGGGCGCCATCGTAGAAGTCGTCAATCAGAAGGGCATTGAAGAAAATGATCCTCGTCTGGTACCCATCGGCACGGGCCCATTCAAGTTTGTCCAGTGGGTCAAAGACGACTTCATTGAGCTGGAGCGCTGGGACAAATACCACAAGCCCGGTCAACCTTATCTGGACAAGGTCATCTTCCGCGCCATCTCGGATGACACCGTGCGCCTGACCGGCTTGCAGACCGGTGAACTCAACTGGATTGAGCAGGTGCCCTTGCATCGCGCCGACGAGCTCCGCGCCAGCGCCGAAGTCAAAGCCAATCCGGATGGCGAGTTCTTCCCAGATATGTTCTTGATCAACTGCTCGAAGCCGCCTTTTGACAAAGTAGAAGTGCGGCAGGCGCTTCAATGGGCGCTGCACCGCGAGTCAATCGCCAACCTGGTCTGGTTCGGCCAGGCAGTCCCATCGGCGGAGCCGGTTTCGCCGTCCAATCCCTGGTATTCTGGCGTGAACGTCTTTGAAGGCGGTCCCGATATCGACAAAGCGAAAGCGCTGTTGGCGCAAGCCGGCTACGAAGACGGGCTGACAATCCGCTACGCCGCCCAGCCGCAGGTGCCGACGCAGCCGCTGGTCGGCCAGCTTTTGGAACAGCAGCTTGCCCCGGCCGGCTTCCGCGTCGAAGTCGAATCCTTTGAATCGGCGCGCTGGTTTGAGGAGCTCTTCACGCTGAATTACGAGATCACCGGCACCTATTGGAGCGCGACGGCTGATCCCGGCGAGCACTGCCTCTATCCGCTTTCGCATTCGGCGTCGCCCTGGAATTTCTCGGCATTCAGAGACGCGCCCGAATTGGACAAGGCGCTGGAGGAGTTCCGCTTCACGTTGGATCCAGAAGCGCGGCAAAGCGCCTTCGCCAATGTCGTCCGGCTGCACCAGGAATATTCGCCGCAGGTGTTCATGGTCAACTTCAGACGCACTTACTGGACGCAGCCGAATATTCACGGCGCGCAGACGCTGCCGACGCTGGAGCTGCGCATGGAAGACATTTGGATCGACGGCTGATTCGCCTAGGAGGGGCGCCTGCGAGGGTCTCTCCTAGAACCAACCGATGCGCATTCACCAG
This sequence comes from Chloroflexota bacterium, assembly GCA_011523705.1. Classification (GTDB taxonomy): domain Bacteria; phylum Chloroflexota; class Anaerolineae; order Aggregatilineales; family Phototrophicaceae; genus UBA6055. Next base: position 36,212 of record WTGC01000208.1, read on the forward strand.
CAAAACCAAGTTAGCCATGCAGCAATACAGTAGACACACGCGCGCCAATGCCGCCGCCCATGCAAAATACCTTGCACCTCAAACATTAAACTCCCCTTCCCTCCTTGTGGGGGCAAGGGGC
>WTGC01000025.1 GCA_011523705.1 Chloroflexota bacterium
TCGCGTAGGTCGCGTAGACACTGACCGCCGACACTGACCGCCGACATTGACCGCCCACACTGACCGCCGACACTGACCGCCGGAAGGGGAGCTTTGTGAGCGCGTCATTCTTGTTGAGCCGCTATGCTATACTGGCGACACTAGTATGGCTAAAGAGACGCGCCCATGAACAACCGGCTCTATTACGGCGACAACCTGGAGATCCTGCGCAACCGCGAATACTTCCCCGATGAATGCGTCGACCTCATCTACCTCGACCCGCCCTTCAATAGCAACCGCAATTACAACGTGCTCTTCAAGTCGGAGAGCGGCGCCGACAGCGAAGCGCAGATCACCGCTTTCGAGGACACCTGGCATTGGGGCGAAACGGCCGAAGCGACTTACGACGACCTCATCGTGGGCGCGCCGCACAAGGTGGCGACCGCCATCGAAGCGCTGATGAACCTGATCGAGCGCAACCAGATGATGGCTTACCTGGTGATGATGACGGCGCGCCTGGTCGAGCTGCATCGAGTCTTGAAGCCGACCGGCAGCTTGTATCTGCATTGCGATCCGACCGCGAGTCATTACTTGAAGATTGTGCTCGATGCGATTTTTGGACCGGCGCACTACCGCAACGAGATAGTGTGGAAACGTACATCTTCACATAGCGATGCGAAACGTTTCGGACGTGTGCACGACATAATTCTTTGCTACTGCAAGTCAAAATCAGTGACTTGGAATACAGTCTATCGGCCCCATGACGAATCTTATCTCAAGGCAAAGTATAGATACGAGGATCCCGACGGGCGTAAATGGAGAGTGGACAATTTAACCGCTACCGGATTATCAGGCGGCGGATATTCCTACGAGTGGAAAGGCGTAACACGCATTTGGAGATGTCCCATTGAAAGAATGCGACAGTTGGACAAGGAAGGCCGCATCTTCTACACCAAGAACGGAGTCGCGAGCTACAAGCGATACTTGGATGAAACCAAGGGACAGCCACTCAATGACACATGGACGGACATCTTTCCCATTAACTCTCAAGCCAAAGAACGCCTCGGCTACCCGACGCAAAAGCCCGAAGCCCTGCTCGAGCGCATCATCCGCGCCTCGTCCAACGAAGGCGATATCGTGCTCGATCCCTTCTGTGGCTGCGGCACCGCCATCGCCGCCGCCCACAAGCTGGGCCGCCGCTGGATCGGCATCGACATTACGCATCTATCAATCGCCCTGCAGAAGTACCGCCTGCAAGATATGTTCGAGCTGGTCTCGGGTGCGGATTACGCGGTCATCGGCGAGCCGGCGACGGTGGAAGGTGCGCGCGAGCTGGCGCAAGATTCGGCCAACGAAGGGCGCTACCAATTCGAGTGGTGGGCGCTGTCGCTGCTGCGGGCGAAACCGGTGGGCGGCTCGGCGGGCTCGCGCAAGGGCAAAAAAGGCGCTGACCAAGGCATTGACGGCGTCATCAACTTCTTCGATGAAGACGAATCGGGCAAGAAGAAGCATCAAAAGGCGGTCGTGCAGGTGAAGTCGGGCAAGGTGAATGCCGGGCAAATTCGCGACTTGAAAGGCACGGTCGAGCGCGAGGGCGCGGCCATCGGCGTCTTCATCACGCTGGAGCAGCCGACGGGGGCGATGACGAAGGAGGCGCTGGCGGCCGGCTGGTATGAGTCGCCGGCTTGGGGGAAGCGGTATCGGCGCCTGCAGATTGTGACGATTGGGGATTTGTTTGCTGGCGCGGGCGTGGAGATGCCGCCGCAGCATGGGACGCTGGCGCGGGCGAGTCGGTGGAAGCGGGGTAGCGTGAGCGAGGATGGGGAGAGTCAGCGGGATTTGATTTGATTTTTTGTTTTTGCCACAGAGGCACAGAGGGCACAGAGAATGTCTTGGTATACGGAAGTTGCTTGTACGAATGTAGCCGAGTTCATCGAGGCAATTGACGAAACACGTTCCAGTTACGGAACCGAGTTGATGGTTTATCGTGGACTCGGCGACTCCGATTTCGATTTACGTCCTACTTTGTACAGGGAGCGATTTGGAGACATCACGTTTGAGCTAAACATTGTATTAGATTTCATGCTAATTTCGCAAAGAGCCGGACTGATAATACCTCCTGATGCCATGTCATTCATTGCACTGTATAACAGAAATACAAGATCTAAACTGACAACACTCCTACATGAATTCGTAGAACATAGAAATACCTATGAATACGATGTTGGGAATATAGCGTTTGCTATGGCGAGACATGCGGAAATACCGACAAGGCATCTTGACTGCAGCTGGGACCCATTAGTAGCTACATATTTCGCAGGCGCCAGCGCACATGAGGCCTACTTTGATGAAAACAAGGAGACTCCAAAAGATATCGCAGTCTGGGCGTTGCATTATCCCAGTTTACGTATGAATTTCGGTGTCATTCATCATGATTGGACTCATATTCCGTCGTTACGGAACCAGCAGGGATTGTTCATTTTTGATCCAACAATAGATGTCGAATCTCTGAAGTGTTGGACGGAAGCGCCGTCTTTCGAAGAGCCCTTATCCAAAATTCCATTTAAGAATATGAACAAGAAAATTACGCTTACGTTCACCCCTGCCAATATAAATGAACTTGCTCGATACGTGACACTCAGAAACATTTGCGATTGGACGATGTTTCCTACAAATCAGAATGTGCGCAACGCCGTAATGGATCGCTACGAGAGGCGTGATCCGGCGACATAGCAACTAGTTACAACGGGATCTAATCTGACAGGTTTTCATTAAACACAACGGACGCCGAGGGCAGAGAGAAAAGTAATGGATGGAGAGACGGTTGCCATAGTTGGAGCGCTCATTATTAACGCGATTGCTACAGGCTGGAGCATTCGAGAGACTTCGGTGTTGCACAGTCAAACGAATGAATTGCAGCAATCAAATGCCAAGCTTCAGAGCGAAGTGAATCGCTTGTCCGTACATCTGAATCAGGAAATCATTCGCCTAAACAGGATACTTGAACTCACAAGGGGTATGTACCTTAGTGCCACAGGTTTTGGCCACAAACTCGCAATGGCCAAGTGGATCAAAGATGGAACCAATCGTTCAGTTTCGCCTGACGAACATGTTAACTTCTTCATAACCGTGGACGGGTCAATAGTAGAGTTGCGTGCAATAGTGAACGCAATAGGCGATTCCGATCTGCAAGACCTGGTAGAAGAACTTGCACACAATGTTCCACGCCTTGACCTCGAGAAAGAAGCAGAAGCATGGTTTAAGAGTGTGGTACAATTTGGACGTCTTACAACGAATGTACAGGAAAAGGTCTATAGGCTACTCCAAAAGGCTACCGATACTTCCAAAGACTAATTGATATGGTGTTTTTGCAGTTTATGTGCCCTCTGCGCCTCTGTGGTGAAATAAAACGAGCGACTCACAGGGGCGCGTAGACACCGCCCGCCAGTCGCCCCTACAGCGCGCTTAGTTTAGCCCCGCCCTTACCCCCGCAAACACGGACTTCACGCTCTCCCGATCCCGCGCGAAGAGCAGCCCGGCGCTGACCTCGAAAGCCAGCTCGTCCGGCAGCGCCGTCACTTCAAAGGGACGCCCCTCCGCCCGATCCAGCCGGTTCAACGCGAACCGCTCCCACTGCGCCAGCTCATCCAAAACCGCCTTGCCCGCCGAAGCCTCCCCCTCTCCCCTTGTGGGAGAGGGGGCCGGGGGGTGAGGGGTAGAAGCCACCTCCCCCCAAGCCACCGGCGGCAGCTGGAAGTAGTTCGCGCGCAGTTCATTGATGCTCAGCAGCGGGTAAGCCGTGCGAATCTCATCCAGGCGGGCTTGGGCGTCGGTCGGGCGGATGTCATCGTATTCGGCGACCAGGTCGGCGCCGTAGAAGGGCAGCAGCTCCTGCGTGATCTTCTGGGCGATGCGCGCCAGCTTGGGCCAGAGCGTGCGCTCGATGAATTGGCGCTCGGCGACTTTGGCGTTGGCTTCGGTGGCGTTCTCGCTGACCAAGCCCACCGGGATGCCGAAGATATTGAGGATCTCATCGCGCTGGGCTTGCCGCCCCTGCAAGAAATCGAGATCGCTGTGGCTCAAGCCGATATGCTGCCATTCGATGGCGCCGCCGCGCAAGAAAGCGGTCCGCCGCGAGCCGCCGCCGTAGTGGCTCCGCCATTCGCGCTTGAGCCGCTCGAAGTCGGTGTCGCTGATGAAATCCTTGATATTGACGATGCCGGCCGGCACGCCATGATCTTGGCCGAAGGTATTGCGATTCCAGTCGGCCATGTGCCGGTCGCTGAGCACGGCGCCGCGCGCCGCCGCGATGGGCGAGAGGCCGTAGAAGTCATTGTCGGGATGCCAGCGGCGGAAGTGGACGACTTCGATGGCGTCCAGCGGGATGCGCTCGCCGTTGATCTCGTAGAGGTAGCCGGCGACGATGCGCTGTTCGTGCGGCACGATGGTCACGCGGTCGGGGCGCAGCAGCCAGATCTCGCGCGGCTGCCCCCGCCCATCGCCGGCCAGGAACCAGTAGGCGTTGCCGTGAAGCTCGAGCGAACCGATCGTCTGCTCGAAGAGCTCGAAGCGGCTGGTCAAGGGATTGGGACTATTCAGCAGCAGCTCCAGCGGGTGATTCTCAATGCCGATGCGCTTTTCGCCCGCCAGCCGATAGACCTTCAGCGGCACCAGCGCGCCCGCTTCGGCGATGCGGTTGATGGCGATGTAGACCCAGGGCGAGCCCTCATAAACGCGGGCGCTCTGGATATCCAGCGGCGGATTGAGGAAGTGGCTGTTATGCGCCGCCACCCGCTCGATATGCGGCGCGCGCGGACGCAATTTATCGCGGCGAAGGCGGAAAAAATCGGTGAGCCAGTTGAACATGAGTCGCTCCTTGGATTGGTCTGCGCGCAGGCTAGCATCGCGCGTGCTTCAAGAGGCGACTAAAGGTTTACGGGTTGCTTGAATCAGCAGTCTGTAAGGCTTGTCCGGTACTAGATTATTTGGCTCCTGTCTGTGGTCCACCCCCTCTCGAAATCTCCCCCCAATGAATTAGGAGGAGACTTTTTCAGTCGTCGAGTCCGTTCAATTGGCGACTAATCTCCCCTTCCCTAGCTCGCTGGGGAAGGGGCCGGGGGATGGGGCC
>WTGC01000097.1 GCA_011523705.1 Chloroflexota bacterium
GACAAGGGCGATAAGGGCGATCCGGGAGACCAAGGGCCGAAAGGCGACAAGGGGGCCAAGGGGGCCAAGGGCGATCCGGGAGACCAAGGGCCGAAAGGCGACAAGGGGGACAAGGGCGATAAGGGCGATCCGGGAGACCAAGGGCCGAAAGGCGACAAGGGGGACAAGGGCGATAAGGGCGATCCGGGAGACCAAGGGCCGAAAGGCGACAAGGGGGCCAAGGGGGCCAAGGGCGATCCGGGAGACCAAGGGCCGAAAGGCGACAAGGGGGACAAGGGCGATAAGGGCGATCCGGGAGACCAAGGGCCGAAAGGCGACAAGGGGGACCCCGGGCCGGCGCTCACCTTTCCGACTCTCAATGCCAGCATCTCAGTCACGTTCAACAACGATGGCAACTGGGCCAGTGATGCCAACACCACCGACTTCGTGGTCCCGGCGTCCGGCTATGCACTGATGAGCATGACCATTGCCGGCCAGATGCACGCCCTGGAGATTGTGGACTTCGCTGCTCTGCGGGCTCTCACGGCAGCGGCCTATGAGGGTTCGATCACTAGCGCGAACAGCATTGCCTATGATCTTGACACCAAGAGCGCAGGGAACCGGTACATCACCCTGGGCTATGCCTCCCCAAGCAATAAGTTGGTGGTGGGCACCAACCACGATGGCATCAACTCAGTGACTCTGAAACTGATTGGACTCTCCTGATGGCATTGCCCGCTGATTATGTTGAGGTCTACATTCGGCGCTCACAGGCTCGGTGTAGTGCACCCCTCAGTGTGACGGTCAAGCTCTGCAGGCTGTCATGAGCACCGAGTCCAGGCAGCTTCCTGACCACGTGCTCAGGAGCACCGCCAAGCGGCTGCCCAGACGGCGCACGAAGCCCCTTGTCTATGAAGACCCCTACGGGGGCATGGTCCACACGATGGTGGACGATCCGCCAGTGGTGAAGCTGTGAGGGGCACCAGGACCCAGGCCACTCGTGGGAATCCCCTCCCTCCTGACTGGCCCAAGAGGGTCAAGGCAGTGATGGAGAGGGACGGCAGGGCCTGTCAGATCAAGGGGCCTCTGTGTGCGACCATCGCCACAGAGGTTGACCACATCGTGCCCCGCAAGGCCGGCGGGTCCCATGCGCTCACCAACCTGAGGGCTGTCTGCAGCCCATGTCACAAGAGGCGCAGGTCTGAGCCAGTGGTTCCTGAGGGCTGGGGCTTGGGTAGGTAGCCTCTGCTGCCATGGAACCAGAAATCTGGAATGACATCTTCGTCCAGTTTCCTGTGGCGGCGGCTGTTCTGCTGGGGGTCTGGATCGTGGCCAAGCAGATTGGGCAGCGGCTGGAACGCGCCATAAGGGGCTTGGCCGAGAAGTTCTCGGAGGCCATCAGCCTTGTCCACCGCCGCATTGACGAGGCGTTCAAGGATCGTCGGTGAGCCTGAGCGAGGCCCCCTGTGGGCTTGAGCACTACTCCCGGCCCAACAGCAACGGCCGCCGGCTGAGGAAGCTGTGGGGCTGCTTCCTGCATCACACAGGCTCTGCTGACGGCTCCTGGCAGGACGGCTACTGCGCCAGGAATCCCAGGCTGGGGAATGGCCTCTGCTGCCATGCGGTCATCCACGCCGACGGCAGGATCGTCCTGGTTGCCGAGCGGCCCAATGACACTGCCTGGCACGCTGGGACTTCCCTCTGGGCAGTGCGCCACATCAGGCGGCTCAAGAAGGGCTGGACAGTCAAGCCCCCCAGGGTCATGAGACGAGAGGGCAAGACCAGGAGCCCGGCCAACAAGCGCGGCGGCATGAACCGCGTCACCGTGGGGTTTGAGCTGGCCACTGATGGACCTATCACCAGGGAACAGTTGCTGGCCACCGTCTGGCTGATGGCCACAGTGTTCAAGGAGGTCAACCTGCGCGAGGGGACTCCCGACTGTCGGAACCGGGCCATGGGACATTGGGAATACACCCCCCGCAAGGTGGACCCCCGGCTCACCTTCGACCAGCTCCAACTGGTCAGGTCCCGGGCCAGGAACCTCAGCCGGGACCCCAGCCTGCCCAGGTGGAGTGACCTCTGGCGGTAGTGTTTGCATCATCGTGAGATACCTGCTATGTGCCCATGGCAGCCAATGGAGGAGGAGCCATGGGCACAGGAACCGTCAAGATGATTGAGCGGGCCGCTGGCTGGTTTGGGTTTGACCCCGAGGAGGCCGAGGACCAGGTGAGGGCCAGGGCTGCTGAGACTGGGCAGTCTGAGCACGAGGTGGCCAAGGAGCTGCACGACGGCTGGAAAAAGTACCTGCCCCGCAGCAAGTAACACCCAGGGACCCCCCAGCCATTGGTTGGGGGGTCTTCGGCGTCTGAGTCTATGATGGGGGGACCAGTGGAGGAGGACGCATGACCATTGGCAGTGACCCTGATGACCTGACCGATGTGTGGCAAGCCCTGAGGGAGGCTGCCTACAGCCCACGGTGCGACCTGGGCAGTGCCTATCTCATCGTGGAGACAGCCAAGAAGCTGCGCGAGCCCAAGGAACGCCACACATTCTACGAGGACCTGGCCACACGAAACGACATCCACCCCGGGCTGCGGGTGCTCGCCCTTCGCGAGCTGCTGCAGTACCACTGGGACACCACCATCCCTGAATGGAGCACATTATGACCGCACTGCTCACGAAGGTCCACCCTGCCAAGGTGGGCGCCCTCATCGCTGCTCTGGTGATGGGCCTGCCCCACCTGCTCGACCAGGTGTTCGGGGTGGAGCTGCCACCTGAGCTGATACTGAACGAGAGCCAGGTGGAGTCCTATGCCACCGCTCTGGTGGCCTGGCTCCTGGGCCAGGTGGGCGCCAAGACCACCAAGGCCCCCACCCGGCACGAGAAGAAGGCTGCTCGGCAGGACCGCAAGCTGGCCAAGACTCAGGCCAATCAGGATGTCGAGCACGAGCGGCTGAAGGCCGCCATGCATGATGCCCTGGACGAGAGGGCTGCGGAGCTCTCCCACAGGGACGACCATGGCCAAGTGGCTGATGGCCCACAGGATGGCTTCGACGCCTTTGCCAGCAGCCTGCCAAGCCACAGCCCGAGCCCTGAGGATGTGGCACCCATCCCAAGGTCCTGGGCTCCCAGCGAGCCGGGGGACACCAGTGCCGGCCCGGTGGGCTTCAGGGCCAATAACCCCGGCTGCATCATCAGGAAGCCCGGCCCCCAGGGTGCATGGAAGGGCCTTGCCAGCCCGGCTGAGGACGGTTTCTTCTGCCGGTTCATCCACCCCAAGTGGGGAGCCAGGGCGCTCATCAGGGTCGCCCGCAACTATGCCAGGCGAGGGCTCAAGACCTTCCGGCAGGCCAGGCATGAGTGGGCTCCCCTGCCGCCCCCGGGAATGGAGGAATTCCCGCTCTACAAGGGCAACGACCCTGATGCCGACGCCGAGTTCATTGCGGCCCAGCTTGGCCTGGAGCCTGATGACATCATTCCCCTGAGCACGCATGAGCAGCGAGCTGCCTACGCCAAGGCGGTCGGGCTCAGGGAGGTTGGCAGGCAGGTCCTGGAGTGGCCGGAGGACATCTGGCTGGAGGGCAGCAAGCTGGAGGCCGCTTGATCGTGAGGGCTAAGCCCTCAGGGAGCCGGTAGGTTCCCACCCGCGGAGATGGTGTAAGGGCAGCACACCCCCCGACCAGGGGGGAGGAACAGGTTCAAGTCCTGACCTCCGCTCTATGGCAGAGACACCGGAGACTCTGACGTGGACCTTCTATGCGGACTCCAGCGGCAAGTGGCGCTGGACCGCCAAGGCCCGCAATGGGCAGACCGTGGGGGCATCCACCCAGGGGTACGTGAGGCAGGATGACTGCCTGGCCAATGCCAGGCTGTTGGGCTGTCCTCACGATGAGATTGGCTGACTGCCCTCTCTGGCAGAGTGGCCAGTCATGAGCCTGGAGATACGCCCAGTCACCAGGGAGCGGGCCAGGGAGTTCGTGGCCGAGCACCATCGCCACGCCCCCAAGACGAACATGTTCTTCCTGTTCTGCCTGGGGGTCTATGAGGGCGAGGACCTGGTGGGGGTGGGCATCGCAGCCCGGCCTGCTGCCAGAGGAGCTGACGACGGCCTGACCGTGGATGTCCAGCGATGCTGCATCCTGGAGGCCAAGCCCAATGCAGCCAGCATGATCTACGGCGCCCTCCTCAGGGCAGCCAAGGCCATCGGGTACCGCAAGGCCATCACCTACACCCTGGAGGACGAGACTGGGGTGAGCCCTCTGGCTGCCGGCTTCAAGGCCGTGACCCTGTCAGGCAGGCCCAACTGGCACAAGGGGGGCCGGACCTCCCACCAGGTGGACATCTTCGGCAATCGCACAGTCAACGAATCGCGCAAGCGCAGATGGGAGAGAGACCTGTGAGACTGAAGATGGACCAGGCAATCCTGAACCGGCTGACCAGCACGGCCCTGAGGGGGGTCCCCACCAAGGCGGTGGACAGGCCCATCCTGTCCTGCCTCCACCTGAAGGCCACAGCCAAGACCCTCACAGTGACCGGCACTGACACCGCCACCACTTCCCGGGCCAGTGCCTCAGTGGAGGCAGGGGAGACAGGGGAGGTCGCCACCGCAGCCACAGTCCTTGCCTCCCTGGTGGCTCAGCTTCCTCCCGGTGAGGTCATGCTGTCCACCGAGGATGGCGGCCTGAGGGTGAAAGCCGGCCAGGGCTCCTGGCTGCTGAGGGTGGCTGCTGCAGATGCCTTCCCCACCATTGTCTCCCCCAAGGGGACGAAGGTGGACCTGAGCGCAGCAGCCGTCAGGGCCGGCCTGGTGGATGTGCTGCAGTATGCCTCTGATGACCTGAGCAAGCCGGCCCTGATGGGCTGCCTCCTGGTGGCTGATCCTGAGGGCCTGAGGCTGGTGGCCTGTGACAGCGTCTCGCTGGCCACCAGGCTGCTGAGGGGCGAGACCGTGCTGGCTGAGGACGAGACCGTGCTGCCCCCTGCCAAGGACCTCAGCCTCCTGCTGCCCATGCTGGAGGAGGTTGACAAGTTCAGCGCAGTATTTGCCAAGCAGAGTGTCGCTTTCCAGGCCTCTCACAACGGGGTGGGGACAGAGGCAATCAGCACCCTCATCGCCAAAGAATACCCGCCCTGGGCCAACCTGGTGAAGCCCCGGCTGGACAATCAGCTCACGGTCAACCAGACCGAGCTGCTGGCCGCGGTCAGGCGATGCGCCCTGCTGGGCGGATCAGCCAGGGTCATGATCATGCACCTGGACCCTGACACCGGGGTTCGGCTGTCCCTGTCCCACAACGAGGTGGGGGAAGGCTCTGAGCTGGTCGGCGGGGAGTACGAAGGGGAGCCGGTGGCAGTCGGCTTCCAGGCCAGCCGCGTGGCCACAGTGCTGGAGACCCTGCCAGGAGAGGTCGCTGTCTTCAGGCAGCTCGGCGAACGAATGCCAGTCAGGGTGACCTCCCCAGACGACGATGACCTGCTCATGCTGGTCATGCCGCTGCTGGTGCCGAAGGCCCAGAAGTGAGACAGACGACCATGCTTGCACCAGAGGAGTTCAGGGCGGCCAAGTCGTCAGACGACGGGCTTCATCGGTTCTTCCTGAGCCGGTCACTGAGGGCTGACCTTCCCGGGTATGCTCCTCGCAGACTCCTGTTCGTGATGCTCAACCCGAGCACTGCCGATGGCATCGAGGACGACCCCACCATCCGCAGGTGCCGGGGCTTCAGGGATCGCTGGGCCTTCAATGTCCTGGGGGTGGTGAACCTCTACAGCTACCGGGCCACCAGTCCCGCCGACCTGAGGGATGCGGCTGAGGCAGGCATTGACATCTGCCCCCCTGAGAATGTGGAGGAAGTCGAGGCCCACCTGCTGCTGGCTCATTGTGCGGTCATGGCCTGGGGCGCCAATGTGGAGAAGCTGCCCAGGTCGCCCGTGATGGACCTCTTGGAGAGGGTCCACAACGACCCCGAGCATCCGCCCTGGGCTCATCACCTGGGACTCACCAAGGGGGGCCACCCCCGCCACCCGCTCTACGTCCCCAATGACACGCAGCCGAAGGCATGGACACCGTGAGGACCGCACGACTCATCACCCCCCCTGAGGCCGAGGACCAGGCCCAGGGCATCCTGGCCTGCGACCCTGGGCACACCACTGGCCTGGCTGGCTGGTGGCCGAACTGGGGCCTCCAGGTCTTTGAGGTTGGCCCTGACAACTGGTGGCAGATGCCTGCTGAGCTGTGGGAGTACCGCCGGCTGGCCGTCGAGGCATTCGCCGCCTATGGCGCCCGGGACAGGAAGTCCCTGGAGGCAGTCAGGACCGGCGGCCTCATTGAGGGCCTGCTGCTGTCCTGGGATGCAGAGACCAGGGAGGTTGAGGTCCGCCGGCCCAGGCCCACTGAGCGCATCCCCAAGATGGCCACTGCCACCAGGATGCTGCAGGGCACTGAGCTGGCTCACAGCCAGCACGCCAAGGACGCCCTCGCCCATCTGCTGGTCCAGCTCCAGGTGTGGAAGCCATGAGCCCCAAGGTCACCTGGCACCCTGACCGGGGCTTCCAGGTCCACAATGCCGATGACCTCCTGATGGAGGCCCTGACCGAGATGCAGGGGGGGCGCAAGAGCCGAGACGGCTACGTCGTCCCCCCTGCTTGGCCAGTGGTCGTCAGGCTGTCTGAGCTGATCCCCCGAGAGCACTGGGTGGAGGATGCCCTGAAGACAGCCATGCGGTGCAATGACCATGCAAGGTTCCTCAGCCACTTGGCTGGCCAGAGGGGCGAGCACTGGGTCAAGGATGCCCCGGGCGACATCATGCCTGCCATCAGGGTCCGTGGCGGTGAGCTGTCCCAGGTCCAGGACCGGGGGGCCGAGTGGCTGCAGGAGAGCCGCATCGCCATGCTGTGCGATGAGATGGGCAGTGGCAAGACAGTCCAGACCTGCGTGGCCATGGACGAGATATCAGCCCACGAGACCTTCAAGGCCCTGGTGGTTGCACCGGCCTCGGTGCTCCATGCCTGGGGCGAGCACATCATCCAGTGGACTGAGGGGGTGGTCCCCATCCCCCTGGTGGGCAATGCCAAGGACCGCCGGGACCTCATCCAGTGGACCCTGGAGAACGAGTCGCACTTCTGCTTCGTGGTCTCCTGGGCACTGCTGAGCCGCATGAGCCGCGTGGCCCACTGGCCCACGGTGGAGCGCACCCAGGCCCAGGCTGAGCCCAAGGAGCTGAATGGCATTGAGTTTGACCTGGTGGTGTTCGACGAGGCCCACCGGGCCAAGAATCCAGAGGCCCTGCAGACCAGGGCTGCCTGGTGCATTGAGGCTGACCGCCGCTGGGCGCTCACTGGCACGCCGGTCTCTGAGCGGCCTGAGGACCTGTGGGCACTGCTGAGGCTGGTGGACCCTGAGTCCTGGCCCAGCAAGCGCAAGTTCGTGGACGAGTTCTGCCAGGTCCGGCTGGACGAGTGGGGGGCGACCCATGTTGAGGGCTGGGACCAGGTCAAGCTGGGGAGGCTCAGCCGGTACGTGGCCCCCTACTACCGGCGCATGAGCATGGAGGACGCCATTGGCCGGCGCATTGACAAGGTGCGCCAGGAGCGGGTGGTGAGCCTCCCCAAGGCACACCGTGAGCAGTACGACCTCCTGGACAAGGAATGGAAGGTCGTTGCCGGGGAGTCTGAGACCTGGACTGACAACGCCCTCAGCCACCTGACCAGGCTCACCCAGTGCGCCCTCTCCCCCCTGGAGATTGAGGGCAGCCAGATCACGATGATTGGTCCCTCCCCCAAGGTGGCCGAGCTGAGGCTGCTCCTCAAGGACCTGCCAGAGGATGAGCAGGTGGTCGTGTTCACAGCTTCCAGGCTGCTGCACACCCTGGCTGCTGAGATGCTTCACCGCCACAGCATCAGCCACACAGTCCTGACCGGGGACACATCCACCGGGGACCGAGCCGAGAGGATCAAGAGATTCCAGGAGGGGGGGGCCAGGGTCTTCCTGGCCACCACCCAGGCTGCCGGCGAGGGGGTGGACCTCACTGCTGCCAGGACGGTCGTGCATCTGTCCAAACTGTGGAGCAAAGGCATGACCGACCAGGCAGAGGACAGGGTGCGCAGGTGGACCCAGGAGGGCGACACGGTGAGGGTCATTGACATCATTGCCGAGGGCACCATCGAGGCTCGCATCGAGCGCGCCCTGGCCAAGAAGGGCGCACTGCTGGATGCCGTCACCCCCAAGGAGCTGGTGTGACCACTGACTGGGTGAACCAGGCTCAGGGCGACCAAGAGCAGGCCCGGGTCAAGGAGGCCATGACTGATGGCGAGCTGGTCTTCCTGACCGGCTGGCAGGGGAATGTCCCCGGCAAGGGTCCCTGTGAGGTCGCAGTGCTTGCCACTCCCCAGATGCCCGCGGGGGTGCTCACCATGATCCTGGCCTGCATGACCCAGGGCATGGCCCAAGGCCCTCCTCCAGGGACGTATCCCGAATGACCCGCTCGGTCTCCAACAGCGAGCTGGCTGACTGGCGGACCTGCAGGCTGCGCTGGTGGCTGAGGAACGTCAGGGAGCTGGGGGTCCCTGAGCCTGAGGAGTCAGCAGCCCAGACCGGCACGCTGGTACGACGGCCTCACCGGCACGCTCGCCTGCGATGCCTTCGGCGACTGCGGTGCCGCCTGCATCGCGGTCTACCAGCACCTCGATCCAGCCGACCCGGCCGCCGCTGCCGGCAACGTGGTCTTCGAATACAGCCGCTGAGCGATCTGCGGGTCGAGACTGAGACGTTGCCGTGAGGACGCCAGTTCGCATTGCCTGCGCTAGCCGAGGCTCGTCCGATTTGTCACACCGCTCGGCTACCCTGGAACAAACGCGCGATTCCGAGGAGATGCCGATGTCTGCTGTTGCGAACACCGTGGCGTCGCCGCAGTTCAGCTTTGTTGACCTCTTCGCAGGCATCGGCGGCATGCGGAAGGGCTTTGAGTCGGCCGGTGGCGAGTGCGTGTTCACCTGCGAGTGGGACAAGTACAGCCAGAAGACCTATCGCGCGAATTTCGGCGATGAGGACATCGCCGGCGACATTCGGGAAGTGCCTGCATCAGACATCCCGGATCACGACGTGCTCCTCGCGGGCTTCCCGTGCCAGCCGTTCTCGATCGCCGGTGTGTCCAAGAAGAATGCTCTTGACCACCCTCATGGTTTCGCCTGTGAGGCCCAAGGCACGCTGTTCTTCGAAGTCGCACGGATCTTGGAGCATCGCCGTCCCCGGATGTTCCTCTTGGAAAACGTGCGCAACCTCGTTAGTCACGACCGCGGTCGCACGTTCCGAACGATTTGCAAGGTGTTGAGCGAGGAACTTGGATACGAGATCAGCCACCGGGTCATCAACGCCCGCGCGTGGGTGCCGCAGAATCGGGAACGCATCTTCATCTTGGGAGTTCGGGATGGCACGCCCTTGGACCTTGAGGATCTGCTGATGCCCGGCGTGGAAGACGGCCCACTGCTCGACACGGTGCTGCACCCCGAGGACGGCAGCGAAGTGCCCGAGCCCCACTACACCTTCGGTGATGGCGGCCAAGTGTCGGAGCGCTACACGCTCTCTGATCATCTCTGGGGGTACCTGCAGGACTACGCCGCCAAGCACCGTGAACGTGGCAACGGCTTCGGTTACGGGCTGGTCGACGGCTCTCGAACGGCCCGCACCCTCTCGGCTCGCTATTACAAGGACGGCTCCGAAATCCTCGTTGACCAAGCCGACGACAATCCCCGCCGCCTCACGCCCCGGGAGTGCGCTCGCCTCATGGGCTTCGACGATCCTGACGGCGATCCCTTCGTGATCCCGGTCTCCGATACTCAGGCGTACAAGCAATTCGGCAACGCTGTCGTGGTCCCGGTGGTCGAGCACATCGCTGACTATGTGGCCTCTGCAATCTGAGTCGCCACCGGCTGGCAGGGGAATGTCCCCGGCAAGGGTCCCTGTGAGGTCGCAGTGCTTGCCACTCCCCAGATGCCCGCGGGGGTGCTCACCATGATCCTGGCCTGCATGACCCAGGGCATGGCCCAAGGCCCTCCTCCAGGGACGTATCCCGAATGACCCGCTCGGTCTCCAACAGCGAGCTGGCTGACTGGCGGACCTGCAGGCTGCGCTGGTGGCTGAGGAACGTCAGGGAGCTGGGGGTCCCTGAGCCTGAGGAGTCAGCAGCCCAGACCGGCACGCTGGTCCACAAGCTGATTGAGGCCCACCTGGGGCACGAGGACCCAATGCTTGTCATGCAGGCCAAGGCCCAGGAGCGTGGCTTCCTCAGGACCGACCAGGTGGTGCTGGACACCTTCAAGGCATGGCAGCAAGAATGGGAGCGGCTCTATGCGGGGGTCACCATCCACGCCCTGGAGCAGACCCTGACGGCGAACGTTGACAAGGCTGTCTCCATCTCAGGCGTGGTGGACGTGATTGGCCAGCGCGATGGCATGGCCATGGTCATCGATCACAAGACCACAGGGCTGCCCCTGTCCTTCTGGGGCCATGACAACGAGATGCTGGTGAGACACCAGCTCATGCTCTACGACTGGTTGAGGTCCAGGCTGATGGCAGGCGCCGGCTCGTATGCCGAGCCCTCCATCGTGGCTGCCCATGTCATCTCCACCACGGGGCAGAGGGTCAAGGTCCTGGAATGGATCATCAGCCCTGATGCGAGGGAGTCGTTTGGGGCAAACCTCATCCACCAGGTGGGCGAGGTTGCTCAGGCTGCTGAGATATGGGCCTCTGGGAACATTGATCCAACCGATGAGCTGTACCGCCGGCTCATGAACATCGGCAGGCACTGTGGCACCTGTGACTACCGGCCCCTGTGCAACAGCATCCTGACAGGCCAGGAGAACACTGAGAACGTTGCGAGAATGACCCTTGTGGAAGTACCTCGCCTAGCTTATCGGGCACGATGACTGACGGACCTCTCCACCGCTTCCACATCGTCCGCGATCGGGGCTGTTGGTCTTGTGGCTGGGGTGGGGGCCACCGCTGGGTGGCACTCCCCAGCCGAGACCGGCCTGATGCCCGCTGGTACCGCCGGCGCATGGGCAGGACTGTGGACACAGTGGAGGAGGCCATGCGCCGAACCCGACAGACTGGGGCAGTTGGCCCCATCGAGGTCAAGCAGTGACCGGCCACCTGCTTGCTGTCTATGGAGAGTTCAAGATCGGCAAGAGCTGGTTCGGCCAGTCCGGCCCTCCTCCCACCCTCCTCATTGAGACCGAGGAAGGTGGCAGTGCCCATGCCCCCACCAGGCAGGTCCCTTGGGAGTGGCAGACCTATGCACCCCCTCAGTGGGATGGTACCTGGGACACAGCGGTCGCGAGGATCAGCAGTGTCACCGACCTGCAGCGGGTCCTCCAGTGGGCCGGCCAGTTTCGTGTGGTGGTCATTGACTCCATCACCGACCTCCAGAACAAGCACGTGAGGCACCTGGCGCCGCCCCCCCGGCAGATGGAGATACGGGACTGGGGCACCCTGCTGAGGGACTTCCTGGTGCTGGCCGATGGCTGCAGGCAACTCGCCCATCAGCCCAGCGGCCCCACCATCCTGTGGCTTTGCCGGTCTGCCCTTGGCGATGACGGCCGGTTCAGGCCCAGCCTCATGGGCAGGTTCCGCGACGATCTGATGTACGAGGTGGACATGACTCTTTACCTCTCCTGGAGCCAGGGGGGCGTTGAGCAGAGGGTCCTCCAGTGCCACCCAGCCCGCCACTGCATCGCCGGCGGGAGGCCCCAGGACAAGCTGCCCCCGGCAGTCCTGGACCCCAACCTCATAGCCATCATGCAAGCCATAGACCAAGGAGGACAATGATGGAACCAATTGACTGGGGGGCAATCCACCAGCGGGCCGAGCAGGCCGGCAGGGTGCCCTCAGAGGGCGAGCACATCCTGACCTGCACGAGAGCCGACTGGGACTGGACCCAGACGGGGAAGCGCATGATCCGCTACACCTATGCCGTGGCCCAAGGCCCTGAGCAAGGGGTGGAGGTCCAGGGCCAGCAGGTCCTCACCGAGGACAAGAACAGCGCGGTCCGCATCTTCTGCCGCTACATGGATGCCCATGGGGTGACCGAGGATGTGCGGATGCAGGCCACTGACCCCAACCAGCTCACTGCGATGATGGTGGGCCAGTCAGTGCTGGCCACCGTGAAGCACCGGCTGTGGCAGGGCGAGGTCCAGGCTGACCTGGAGAACTTTCGGCCGGCCAGCCTGGCCCCCCAGGGGGTGGCGATGCAGGCTGCCCCCCAGGCAGCCCCTGTGGCCCCACAGCAGGCTCCACAGCCTCAGGCGGTCTCACAGCAGCCGATGGAGCCACAGGTCCCTCAGGGGGCTCCTGTGGCTCCTCAGGCCCAGCCCATGGCCATCCCTCAGCCGGCACCCCAGCCCCAAGCCCAGGCACCAGCTCCTCAACCAGTGCCCAATGAGCCTGTCCAGGGACAGGTGCCGCCAGAGGTTGCCCAGGCCCAGCAGCAGACATCAGAGTTCTTGGCCGGCGATCCGGCCCAGATGTTCCAGCAGAACTGAGGCTCGGCGGTGACCCCGCAGGCTGACAGCAGACAGGAGGCCACCTGGCGCCACGCGATGGTGCTGGGGGGCCTCCTGTTTGCGTTGCTGGTCTGGCACTTGTCAGTCACATAGCGATGATGTGCTAGACTGGTCCTGGAGGAGGAGCCATGACCATTCTGGGCGAGCGCAGGAAATGCGCCGGCTGCGGCCAGCGCATGAGCGTCAATGAGAAGGACTGGGGCTGGACCCCGGACCCTGACTGCCCTGGCTTCTGCCACAAGGTGGTCAAGGGCTCCTATGGCCGGGGCCGATGCTCTCGGCCACAAGGGCACAGGGGGAACTGTGGCCCCATGAGGGAGAGCGAGTCCGTCAGCGGTGGTCTCCACTGGCACATGGCCTGTCTGAGGACTGCCAAGGGCGAGGTCCCTCCCCAGGCGCCCTCCCCCTCGGAGGCTCCCAGGGAGGAGCCTGAGCCAGAGGCTGCTGAGCCCACGATCAGGTGTGTGCCCTGCCGCAGCATCGCCCCCAAGGCCACCAGCGAGAAGCTGGTCAGGCCCAGTGGCAAGACCTACTGGGCCTGCGCTGAGTGTGCGGCCAAGAGACCTGACACTCCCAGAGCATGACGATGAGGCAGAAGTCTCACAGGTGCAGGTAGGTTCCCACCCATGAACCAAGCAGTCAATCGCATGATCCAGGGGGAAGCCGCCGGCATCCTCCAGAACAGGAAGCTGAAGCAGAAGGACATTCTCGCCTGGGTAACCGCCCGGGATGAGGCCAACGTGCCCGACAGCTACCGGCCCGAGGAGGACGAGGTTGGGGTATTGCTCCCCGGCTGCGGCATCTACGCGGTGTTCCCCAAGGAAGTGGACAAGCGTGGCGAAGACTCCTGATCCGATCCACCCCGCCACCGAGGAGGCCGTCATCGCGCTCAAGCGCTATGCCGACCTGAAGGCCGAAGAGGCCAAGATCAAGGCCGCGGTCAGGGAACAGGGCGCCAAGGTCAGGGCAATGATGCCCAAGCCCGGTGTGCCCGTGGTCCTCCCCACGGGAGAGAAGATCAAACTGCAGGCAGGACGCGTCACCATGAACGCCGAGCTGCTGCTGGAGGAGCTGCCCGAGCTGTACCAGCGAGTCAGCACCCCAGCGGTGGACCAGAAGAAGTTCGAGGCCGCAGCCGAGGTCATGGGCCTGGCTGAGGGAGTGGTCAACAGGTACCGCCAGGTGGGGGACCCCTACCTGGTTGTCACGAGGCCCAAGTCATGAGCCAGAACGCGACCGAGCGGATACACGCCACGATGCAGGTTACCGACCTCATCCAGAACGAGCGCGCCCGCCAACGCCAGCAGTGGGGCAATGACCACGACGACCGTTGGTCGGCTTGGCAGTGGCTGGCCCTGGTGGCCAAGTGGACTGGCAAGATCGGCGACCATTGCCTCTTCGGGGTGGGGATTCCTCCCAAGCCCAGGGACATGAATCTCAAAGGCAAGCTGGTCAAGACCGCAGCCATTCTGGTGGCCTGGATCGAGGCCATTGATAGGAGATGGTCGTGAGCTGCCACGACAAGCCCACCTGATACCCTGAGGCTGCTCCTCCTCCCATTGGAGCACCAGCCCCCCGGGAGACTGTCCCCCTGATGGTCCCTCCCGGGGGGCTTCTTCGTGTATGCTGGGTCTTGCCCAGTCGGGCAGACAACCAAGTGGAGGAGGAGAGATGTCCACAGGTGACCGGACCCTCTGGTGGCAGCGTGGGCTGCCCCCGGTGGGAGAGAAGGCTGAGTCCTCAATGGACAAGGCCCTGGCAGCCGCGGGGCTCGACTTCAACGTCGAGATGCGGCCTGTCGCCCATTCATGGGACAAAGACAAATGGTGCAAGTCTGAGAAGGTGTGCGCCGTTGTCCGTGATGACACTGAGACCATCCTTGGGATGGTCACTGGCAGGTACCACCCCATCCAGCACAGGGATGCACTCAGCTTCGTGACTGAGATATGCGAGAACTTCGACGCGGCCATTGACCGCGTCTGGTCCCGCCGCGGCCGCTGGGGGGCTGATGGCTCCCGCATTATCGTGGCCACTTCCTACAAGAGGGATGTGGACATTGCCGGCATTGAGACAGTCAGGCCGTGGCTCCTGTTCACCGCAGGGCACGACGGCATGGCAGGGATCACCATGCAGGTCATCCCAGTCCAGATGCACTGCCTGAACCAGCTCCCGATGCTGAAAGGCCGGGGAGGGGTCCACAGGGTGGTCCACTCCCCCAGGGCCAATGACAGGTTCAGGACAGTGACTGAGCTGATCCTGGCTGCTGATAGGTCCATGGACGCCCTGGGGCTCGAACTGGAGAGGCTGGTCAGCCAGCCCATGTCAGCCAAGGAGTCCAGCAGGGTCGTGGAGCAGGCCATCGCAGGCGCGAATGGCAGCCCCAAGGCCAAGGAGGACGACGCGCTCCAGATCGTCAGGCTGATGGAGAACCCCATGACCCTGCCCAAGGGTGCTGAGGGGACCCGGTTCGCAGTCCTGCACGCAGTGACCGAGCACTACAGCCACATCAGGGAGTACCGCACCAGGGAAGCCCATGAGCGGGAGATGACCAACGGCCGGGCCGGGGCCATCTGCCGCAGGACCATGGAGCTGCTGAGCGTATGACAGCCGAGCCGGCCTGCCTGGGCGCCGGGGACCTGTTCCTGGACCCCCACCGCATGACTGATGCGGTGGGGGTCTGCCAGGGCTGCGGCTGCCGGGAGACCTGCCTGCTGGAGGCCATTGAGAGCATCTGGGTCAACGAGGACGGCGAGCCTGAGGCATGGCTGGTGAGGGGTGGTCTCTACCCCCACCAGCAGGCCGAGGTCTGGCGCCAGTCCCTCGGGGGTCGGCTCAAGGGGGTCATCCACGCGGCTGTGAGCTGACCAGGAACGCCGGCTGTTGGACCGGCCAGAAGGACCCTCCTTGACGACCTGGGGAGGGTCCTTCTTCGTCTCAGACCCCCCCAGACCCGGGGGCTATCATTCCCTCCACTGTCCCCCGAGAAGGAGCGGCAGTGAACGATCCAGGAGCCGTTGACCGGCGAGAGCAAATGCGGCATGCACTTGACCGACTCGATGCAATCATCGACGAGGCTGATGGGCTGTTGGGGGTGAGGCTGGAAGAACAGGCTCGCCATGTGCGCAGACTGGTGCTGCCGCCTGGGAGGCCGCCACGATGAACGACCCCGGCGCCGTGGGGCTGTACGGCGGCATACGAACGACCCAGCACGAGCGCGTCGGCCTTGAGGCTGCTTTGGGTCTCGTCGGCACAGACGGCGCGGCGGACGCGTGGGAGTCGGTCTACATGATCGAGGACAAGGCCGAGCGCGATCGGGTCAAGGCCACCTGGCCCGTGGTCATCACCCCACATGGCATCTTCGAGGGCCGCAAGAACGAGGCCCCGGTGAGCTGGTCGGGCTTCACGTACCACGACCTTGACGGCGCGTTTGGCAGCCCGGCCCACCCTGAGAATAACATCGCCAGGAACAGGGTCCTGAGACTGGCCCAGGAGTGCCCCTTCATCGCCGCAGTCGGGGTGTCGGTGGGAGGCCGGGGCCTCTCGGTGCTCATCTGGCAGCCAGGCATTGACTCCCACGACGCTTGGCAGACCGCGTGGGACTGGGCGCACTGGAACCTGGTCCAGGCCCTCCCTGATGTCGGTGGGGAGTGGGACCAGACCGCCAGGACACCGGCCAGGGCCTGGTTTGTGCCCCCTGACGTCCACTCGGGCAGCTTCACCCCTCTCCCAGCCCCTCAGGAGGCCCACAGGCCCTCTCCTGGCCCTGTGGTGCCACAGGCCCCCCCAGGAGGCCCACAGCAGCCTCAGGGCAATCCTCTGGGCATCCTGGCCACTCAGCCGCCGGCTCCCAACGACCCAGGCCCCACACCTGAGCAGTGGGGCGCCAGGCTGGGCCTCAGATTCCGGGCCGGCCAGTGGGAGGGGCCATGCCCCCTGTGTGGCGGGAATGACCGCTTTTTCGTGACTCCTGGGGCCGTGAAGGCTGCCAGGGTCCACTGCCGCAAATGCGGCCCCTTCACCCCCGAGTCATACGGCCGGCTCCACAAGGTGGTGTGGGGCTGATGGCTGGGCCGATACTGACGATGCCCTATAAAGGCGGCAAGTCGTACAAGCCTGTTGGTCCCTGGGTGGCCAGCCACTTGCCTGAGTTCGTGGACTTCTGCGTGGAGCCATTTCTTGGCATGGGAGGGGTGTTGGTCAATCGCACACCTGCTGCCTTGGAATGGGCCAATGATGCTGACGGGTCGATTGAAGGCTGGTGGAGGACCCTGAGCCTCCCGGACCTCACATGAGGGGAAGACCTCATGCCTGACCTCACCGTCATCAGCTATGGCGGCGGCACCCAGTCCAGCGTGCTCATGCTCATGGCTGCCAAGGGCCTCATTGAGCCCATGCCAGACGCGGCGATCTTCGCCGACCCCGGGAACGAGCGGCCCAGCACCTATCGTAGGGTGGCCTGGATGACTGACCAGGTGCCATTCCCACTGATCCAGGTGAGTGCCCTCATCCCCATCACCAGGGCGGTGGCTGAGGCCACTGACCACCGTGGGAGGCCCTACTGGCCGGCGGTGCCCATGCACACCATTCGCGACGGCTCCAAAGAGGGCATGGCCCGGCGCATCTGCACGCCGCGCTGGAAGATCGAGCCGATAATCACCGTCATCAGGAGCCTCCTGGGAGTGTGGCCCAGGAAGCACGTCCCCAGAGGCATCACCGTGGAGCAGTGGATTGGCCTCTCCCACGACGAGGTGGACAGGATCAAGCCGGCCCGGAAGCCGTGGCTTGTGAGCCGGTGGCCCCTCATTGACCTCATGATGGACCGCCAGGACTGCGAGGACTGGTGGGCTGAGAACGCCCCTCCTGATGCCCCCCCTCTGGGCAAGTCGTCATGCGTGCTGTGCCCCCTTCACCGGCCCAAGGACTGGGCTGAGCTGGCCAGAGAGGTCCCTGAGATGGTGGAAGCTGCTGCTGAGGCTGAGGCATCAGGCAAGGCAGCTGAGAAGGCCCGCCAGAGGGACAAGGGCGATGACAGCTACCTCCACAGGCGCCGTGTCCCGCTTCTTCAGGCGGTTGCTGAGGACACCAGGCAGGCAGACATGGCACAGGACCTGTTTCTGGCCTTCGGCGAGGAGTGCGAGGGGTACTGCGGCGTATGAGCCAGTGGGACCTCCCTCCCCTGACCCCTGAGGAGCTGGAGGCCAGACGCGCCCAGGCAGACCCCCCTGCCACAGGATCGGACCCTGAGGCCCTGGCCGCGCTCAGGATCGACACGCTCAATGCCCAAAAGCCCAGTGTCGTCCCCCTGCTGGCCCGGGATGACAGCAGGGCGGTGCTGATCCAGGGGGTCAGACACCTGCTGTTCGGCCCCCCTGGCTGTGGCAAGTCCATGCTCTCCATCATCGCTGCCAAGGCCGCCATCCAGGCAGGGGGGGCGGTGGTGTGGCTGGACTGGGAGAGCCCCCCCTGGAGGACCAGGTGGCGGTGGGATCATCTGGGCATGGACCAGGTGGTCATGGCCAGCCCCAGGGCATGGCACCAGTACCAGGTGCCCGCGCTCATAGAGCCGGAGAACAGGCCGGCCCTCCATGCCCTGCTGGCAGCCATCCAGTCCCTCAGCTCCAAAGGCAAGCCCGTGCTGGTGGTGGTGGACTCAGCCTCAGCCGCCGGTGTGCCCAGGGACACAGGGGAGGCTGTGGCCCCCTGGTGGGGCATCCTGGCCAACGTGTGGATGGAGGCCGGTGCCACGGTGCTCATCATCGACCACAGCCCCCACGGCGACCCCTCCAGGCCGGTGGGCTCAGGGGACAAGACCGCACAGGTGGACCTCTCCCTCAGGGCCATAGGCGGCCCGTGCTGGACCCCTGAGACGGACGGCGAGGTCAGGCTGCAGGTGGCCAAGGACCGCGATGGCCTGGTGGGCCAGACAGGGGACAGCCTGGCGACCTTCGTGGGCACATGGGCCACGCGCCACAGCCCCGCGCTGGGTGTTGACGAGCGCTCCTTCAGCCTGGCCATCAAGCCCCCAGGAGAAGGCATCACCGTGGCTGACAGGGTGCGCGCCTTCCTGGCTGAGAACCCCGATGAGCTCCATTCTCAGGCTGCCATCGAGCGTGCGGTCACAGGGAACAGCGAAGCCATCAGGGAGACTGTCAGGCAGCTCCATGAGGCCGGCGCGCTGGCATCGGCTCCGGTGAGGGGAGGAGGCACAGGCTATGCCCTGGCACGCTGACCCAACCTTGACTCTCAGTGACTTTGATTGCAGTGCAAGTGAACTTCGCTACCTTTCATGCCTGGTGCCCTGCATGCCCTCAAGACCCCTTACTGAACACCCGTTTAGCTCGTCCATGAGTGCCCCCGACTCAACTTTGCCATTTATACCCTCTGACCAGCAGGTTTGCTGTTCCACATTGTGGAACAGATATGGCCAAATTCACCTCGTCCTACCTCGTCCTTTGACGGACGAGGTAAAAATACCCTCTGACCTGCACGAATGGCGACAGTACAACTGTTTGGACGAACTAGGACGAGGTTCCACCTCGTCCCTCGTCCCCCCCCTATAGGGGGACGAGGCGAGACGAGGCCGGACGAGGCTGGACCCAGCCAAGAACTGAGAGCACTGAAAGGGACTGAAGTTCCCCCACAGCGTCAGCAGAACACAAGAAATGACATGAGAAGTCTGGAAACTTCAAAGACCGGGGGCCGCTGGTATCCTGGCACCTGGTCTTTTGAGAGTCACGACCCCCATGCTCTAGGATTGATCCCATGACCTCCCTGGGCGGCCTGCTGGCTGCAGTCCCGAGCTGCCCCATCTGCGAGGTGACCGGTGAAGTGGTGAAGGCCCATCCCGAGGGAGCCGAGAAGTTCGCGCAGCGGCACAAGCGGAGCTCCGAAGGGGGCGACCTCTGCATCGGTGCCCTGGTGCTCAAGAGGCTGGCCAGGCAGACCCCAGAGCGTCGTGACCTTCAAGAGGCCCTGGCCAAAGCCCTCAGCTCAGGGGGTGGGGTCTCCATGACCCCAGCAGTGGCCGGGATCGTGGGGGGTGCGGCCAGGATGAGGGGCGCCATCAGGGCTGAGGTCCCCGACATTGAGGGCCGATGCGAGGGGCTGCTGGGAGTCATGGAGGATGTGGAGCAGCTTGCAGTGGGGCTCAGTGGCGAGGGCGGTGGAGTGGTCCCTGCAGCTCACATGACGAACTACCGCCAGGCAGCCACTGAGCTGACGAAGCTGTTTGAGGCACGGCGTGGGGAGATGAGGGAGAAGACTGCAGCCGAGCGGGTGGTGGAGCAGATGAGGGAGGCAGGCAGGGGGGTGGTCTTCGAGTGAGCAGCCCCTTCCAGCGGTTTGAGACACCCGACCTGGAGAACAGGAAGAAGTGCCCCGACTGGCTCAAGGAGATATACGACACCTGCCCTCCGATGTGGGGGCCT
This sequence comes from Chloroflexota bacterium, assembly GCA_011523705.1. Classification (GTDB taxonomy): domain Bacteria; phylum Chloroflexota; class Anaerolineae; order Aggregatilineales; family Phototrophicaceae; genus UBA6055. The sequence continues at coordinate 19,959 of WTGC01000097.1, forward strand.
CACCCCACGCCCGGGGCACTGAGCCTGCTGCCCATCTACGAGGACACGGCCATCCTCTACGGCCGGCCTCTGAGGCGGTGGCAGAAGCTGGCTGCGCTGGTGGGGACCGAGCTGATGCCAGACGGCCGGCCCAGATGGAGACACTTCTTCGTCACCCTGCCCAGGCAGGGGGGCAAGTCCTGGCTGGAGTTCGTGGGCATCACCGTGGACATGGTGATGCTGAGGGCTGCCACTCACGGGATGTTCGTGGGCCAGTCAGGGTCGGCAGGGGTCCAGGCCATCTTCCAGAAATGGGTCCCCAAGGTGAAGCACACCGCGCTCTGGGAGATGCTGCAGTTCCGGGACTCCAAAGACAAGGCCAACCCCTGGCTGAAGTCGGAGCTGACTGGGGTGACCATGGACCTCCACACTGGCAGCGAGAAGTCGGGTCATGGCCACACCCTCTACAGGGTCCATGCCGATGAGGTCTGGAGCTACCCGCCCCTGGTCTTCGAGGACAGCATTCGCCAGGCCATCAGGGCTGTGCTCATGGCGCAGATCATGTATTACTCCACGGTCGGCAAGCCCGACCAGCCCAGCGACCTGCTGGACGGCATGATCCTGGCCAATCGTGTGGCAGCAGCAACACGGTGGGAGGGGATGAGGAGGGCAGGCCTGGAGTGGTCGGGTCCCAAGGAGCTGGACCCTGGGGACGAGGAGGGCTGGATTGCAGCCACTCCATTCCTGGACGAGATCAGCGACGAGGGCGAGGGGGTCACCCTTGAGTCGCTGAGGGAGGACTATGACTCCGACCAGACCGAGGACAAGATCGTGTGGCGCAGGGCTGGCCTCAACCAGATTGGGGAGGGGACAGTCCTGCTGGCCATCTCCCTCCATGCTTATGACGCCCTGGTGGCCAAGCCGGCAGAGGCACCCCGGCCAGTCAAGCCGGTGGTGCTGGGGATCGACTCCCCACCTGAGGGTGGCTTCACGACCATGACTGCCTGTGATGGGGCAGGCTGGCTGACGGTGGTGGCCCATGAGAGGGGCAACCACTGGGTGGTGGACAGGCTGAAGGAGGACTGGGATTCAGACGCCGGGCTGAAGCCCAGGCTGCTGGTGCTCAAGGGGACGGGCTCCCTGACCACAGTGGCAGGGGACCTGGAGGCTGCAGGCTTCACTGTCAGGCGGCTGTCATCTGCTGAGGAGTCCGCAGCCTGCATCGCCCTGAGGGACAGCGTGCATGGGGATGACACTGAGGACGGGGAGCTGCCTCCCCCGGTGAGGTTCGTGGAGAACGAGGCCATGCGCATGGCGGTCAGGAGTGCCAAGGGCCCGACTCCAGGCCAGCCTTGGAAGTTCGTGAGGACTGCTCCCGACCAGAATGTGAGCCCCCTCTATTCAGGGGCCTTCGCCTTGGCCGGTTTGCAGGAGCTGGCTGCCAGGCCTGGGAGGGAAGCCGTGCTGTATCGCGGGGGCAGGAGAGTTGCTTGATGGTGTTGCATCATCGTGAAGTAGTGCCATGCTCGTCTGCATGGCAGCCAATGGAGGAGGAGCCATGGAGGTAGGAGAGGCAGAGGTCACCGCCATGAGGGAGGCGGGGATCAAGTTCTGGACCAATGGTCGGGACTGCTGGGCTGAGGATGCCCCGGTGGTCATCGCCAAGGTGTTTGGCTACGACAGGACTTGGCAAGACCTGCACGAGGCCACTTGGGAAATGGTGGAGCTGGCCTGCTAGTTCTTGCCAGCAGGGCCCCCGGCTCAGGCCAGGGGTCCTTCTGCGTCTGGGCTCACCTGGCTATCCTCCCCAGCAATGGGCATCCTGGGCCGGCGCGCACAGCGGCAGAACCTCGGTCAGCCCGAGGAGGCGTCAGCCCTCAAGCGGGGCGAGCCGGTGAACCTCGGCGAGTCTGAGAGAGGGTCAGGCTTCAGGCAGGGCAGGAGACTGAGGGGGGAGCGGTCCTTCACCAGCAATGACATGACAATGGTGTCCAACGCTGGTGAGCTGGTGGACGAGGCCCTGGCCAGCAAGCTGCCAGCCTGGGCCGGGCGCACAAACCTCATCGTCAGACAGTGCCTGAAGATACCCCTCTATGCCCGAGACGACATCAGCCTTGAGAGGATTGACCCCCAGCCCAGATGGCTGATGGCCAGGCCGGCCCTGGACATGAGCAGCAGAGCCTGGAAGTTCAGGATGTATTACGGCCTGGTCACCAGGGGCTGGTGTGCCTTTGAGGTCAAGAGCCTGGGCAGCAACGGCCTCCCTGACAGAGTGCTGCCGCTGCCTCCCAGGTTCTGCACGCTGTGGCCGGACGGCGACAGGGTGCAGGTCCAGTTCAATCCCTATGGCGTGGGCAGCGCAGCCGGGAGCCAGCGATTCAATGAGTGGCGTGGCATGGGGGATGCCTTCAAGCCTGGGGCATCAGCCTGGATCATGCGACTGTCAGACGACGGCTCCCTGGGTGGGATCAACCCCATTGAGGAAGCCATAGAGGCCATTGGCCTGGGCCTGGCAGCCCAGGTGTCAGCCGGTGGGGAGTTCGCATCGGGCGGCCTGGGCAGGGGCATCCTCAGCTTCCCGGGTCTGGCTGAGGACTCTGTGGAGAAGCTGAGTGACGAGTACGGCGACAAGAGGTCCGACCCTGAAGACCGCCACTCCATCGACGTGGTGAATGTCGATGGCAAGTGGATCAGGATGGACGGCACCCTGGGGGAGATGCAGAACCTGAAAGCCCGCAAGATGCAGGTGTCTGAGGTCGCCCGTTTCGACTCCATCCCCCCGGGTCTGCTGGGCCAGGACATGACCACCTGGGGCTCTGGTGTGGCAGCCATGCGCAACATCCTCAACACAGCAGTGACAGGCTTCTTCCTGGATTGTGCCGCTGAGGAGCTGACCATGCTGGTGTCTGAGGGCATCGAGGTCTATGCCGACAGGCGCAAGATGCTCAGGGGCTCAGAGCGTGAGGAGTGGGACATGCTGGGCAAGGGCATCAAGGCCAGGCTCATCACCCCGAATGAAGGCCGCCGGGAGGTTGGCTATCCCGAGGTGGAGGGCGGCGACAAGCTGATCGCAGGCAAGGGCGAGAAGGGGGACCGGGGGGACGGCACTGATGCCAGGATTCCCAGGGAGGACCCTGGCGATAACGATCCGCCGGACGATGACGATCCGCCGGACGAGGACGAGGACTAGTTAGAGTGCAGACCCATGGCAGGTGAGTCCATCCCGGGCGTGGCCCTTCCCTTCAATGTGCCAGTGCCCCGCTGGTCCTATGACCTCCAGTTCGCCCCTGGCTCCTTTGACCAGTTCCTTGAGGAGGCCAGGGAGTACGGCCGCGACGTGGTGTTCACGGCTGACCACTACATGGGCAAGGCTGCTGATGTCATTGCCAGGGAGGGCAATGACACCCTGATTTTTGAGGCCGACGATGAGGCTCTGAGATTCCTTGCCTCTTTGCCTGAGAGCATGGAGAAGTGGACCACAGCTCAGAAGGACGCATGGCTGGCCTACGAGCAGCGGCTCATGCTGTCGGTCAGTGTGGGGGCAGTCATCTTCGACTACGAGGTCAAGAATGCTGACGAGGATGAGGGGATGGAGCGTGAGCTGCTGACTGTCACCCGAGGCGGCATGGTGGAGCTGTCCAGAGTTCCCAGGCCAGCCTTCACCGAAGCCATCATGACCTTTGGCGAAGAGATTGCTGGAGTCACCAAGACGACCACCTGCAGGGTGGTCCTGCTTGAGCGCAGGGAGGGCGAGCTGGTGGAGTTCTCCTATGAGCCCCTCCCAGCACCTGAGCCTCCCCCAGTGATTGCCCCCATGAGTCAGTCCCCTGCGGATATAGTCCCGAACCATCGGAGGATCGACCGAGCCCTCCGAGCAAACCGAGAGGTCATCCCAAATGTCCAGTGAAGCGGTAGCCACATTCCAGGCCCTGAACCAGGCAGCCATGGATGCGAACGCCCAGGCGTGCGCGGTCCTGGATGCCAAGGAGGACTTGAGCAAGCCCCTGGAGGGGGCTGAGCGGCAGTCCTATGAGGAGCACAACGACCGGGCTCTCCAGCTCATGCAGGAGCGCGAGACCGCCAGGCAGCGAGTCGAGGCCGAGAAGGCCAGGGAAGCCGCCGAGGCCGAGTTCGCCAATCAGCCCAGGGGGGATGACCCCCCCAGCAGTGGGGCCACCCTGTCAGACCTCATGAAGTCCTTTGGCAAGCATGACAAGGGCTTCATCGACCTGGCCGATGTGGCAGTTCGCTCTGAGAAGGTTGGCCAGATGTCAGTGAACCGGTTCGCTGCGGTCCCTGCCGACTTCGGCTCTGAGGGCCGCTACGACGAGGACCTGGGCGAGGGCCATGACATCAAGCTGCTGGGCGGTGTCAACACCGGCGGCCGGGTCATGCTCCACCAGGAGGGCGGGCGTAAGCACCGCACCGAGGAGCTGAACCTGGACACCAGCACTACTGGGGTCGGTGCCAGCTTTGAGACCCATGTGGCGCCGCTCATGGCCCTGATGTTCGAGGGGGCTCCCCTGGCCCGCCTCGGGACTCCCATGCCCTTCCCTGACCTCAACAAGGCAACCTTCAGTGTCCGCACGAAGCTGCCCTCTCTGGTTGGGAACGACGTGTCAAAGTTCGACGGCGTGGGGGGCACCGATGGTGCCAACACGAATGCAAACTCCATCATGCAGGCCATCTCCGCCGGCAACGGCCTGGCTGCCCTGGGCGAGGGCAAGGAGATTCCCGAGGCTCGGCAGACCTTCCGGGAGGTCGAGCTGGAATACAGCAAGTGGGGCTCCATCCTCCCCCTCACATGGGAGGTCACCCAGAGGGTGTCCGGCTGGAACGTTGAGACCGTTCTGGCCAACGACATCGAGGCCCTGGGCGACATTGCAGTCGGCCACCTGTTGATGCTGGGCACTGGCAGCGGCTCCACTCACACCACCCCCGAGGGCCTGCGCACTGAGCTGATAAAGGCGGCCAATGACACCCGCCGGGTCCAGGGCGTGGTTGGCACCCAGTCGGGCTCAGCCCGGACTGGCGACAACCGCTTCGAGCCGTTCTGGTGGAACCTCCAGGAGATGCAGCACAAGGGCCTGGTGTCCAGCTATGCCCGGTCAAGCCGGGCGGTCTACCTGGCCAACTGGGCCTCCTGCGGCTCCATCATGCGCTGCCGCGATGACGACAACAACCCAGTCTTCATCGCCGATCCGACGGGCATGGTCCCGGGCCATGTGTTCGGCAAGCCGGTGGTCCCAGATGACTCCCTGCCCGACCTGGGCAATGCAGTCAAGGGTCCCATCCTGTTCGGCGACATGGCTGGCTATGTCTTCTCCCCACGGGGGGCTGCCAGGTTGGACTACTCCTGGGAGGACGGCTTCCGCTCAGACACCATGAGCTGGCGCTTCATCGTCTGCTTCGATGGCCGCCTTGCCATCCCCGAGGGATTCACGCGCTACGACTGCGCGGACGTCTGATCCGACAGGACTTCATAGGGAGGACATGACATGGCCAAGCAGGCAACCCACCGCATCCTGAATGACCGAAGGTTTGTCAGGGAGGAGCACCGCGGAGCCCGGATCATCCCGGGCGACGCCACCACATACCCTGAGGGCCTCGGCCAGGGCTATGTGGACTTCCTGACAGTCCAGGGCTTCATTGTCCCGATCATCTCCGATGACGAGCGGGAGAGGCGGGAGAGGCAGGCTGCTGAGGAAGCACCTGTGCCCTCCAATGCTGACCGCGTGGTGGCTGACCTCCGGCGACTGCTGACGGCAGCCGGTGTGGACTTCGACAGCAAGGCTCGCAAGGCTGACCTTGTGGTGCTGGCCGATGAACACGGCCTCGGGGGCGAGTAGCCCTCTGGGCTGATGCCTCCCAGGTACACCACCACGCAGGCCGTTGCTGACGACAGGAACATTGTCCTCAGCGGGAAGAACGCCCAGGACCTGACCCAGTGGATCGAGGCCGCTGAGACAGAGATTGACCGGCACTGCCATCGCCGGTTCAGCCCAGGCCCCACCGAGGCCAGGGCCTTCCCTGTCCGCAGGGCCAGAGATGTCCTCTGGCTCCCTGACATGGGGGCAGTCCCCACACTGGTCGAGATGCGTGATGGGCTGGACTGCCCCTGGCACACAGTGACCGACTGGGAGGCTCAGGAGCCCCAGGAGGAAGACTGGCCCTATGAGGCCTTGGTGAGGCCCAGAGGCTGGCAGCCACCCTCCAGGTCCCAGCGGCGCATCGCCACAGTCAGAGTGACCGTCAGGTGGGACTGGCCAGGGCAATGCCCTGAGGATGTCAGTGGGGCCTCGCGCATCCTGAGCCACAGACTCAGCAGGCGGTACGCCGATCCCATCATGGCAGCCGGGGGTCTTCTGGGCGATCCTGATGTGAAGCGCATTCTCATCCCCTACGTCAAGGTGAGGCTGCGGTGACCATCATTGCGGACCTCATGGTCCTGGCGGCTGCAGTCCAGCAGGCTCTCAGGGCTGAGGACCAGGACAATGCCCAGGTGACTGTCTTCCGGCCCAGCAAGATGGCAGCCCCTGGGGACTATGCCTGGGTCCAGCCAGTCAGCACTGATGAGTCCAAATTGGGGCCGAGGGTATTTGCCAGCAGCGGGGAGCTGGCCTTCGAGGTTCGTGTCGAGTTCCATACAGATGACACCCAGGCTGCAGCGGGTCGTATCACCAAGATGCTGGACCGCTCAAACCCAGACTGCGTCCAGGCCCATCTCTATGGGTGCTCCATTGGCCACAGGGTCAAGATCAGGGGCTGCTCCTGGGGAGAGCGCACGAATCAGCGGGGAAGCCTGAGTGACGCTGATGAGGTCTATGCAGTGCAAGCCAGAGTGAATGGGGTAGTGTTGCTGACCGAAGCAGCAGCGGAGGCAATGTGATGGCAGCGGAGCGCAAGAGCGCAGCAGAGCGCAAGAGCACTGCCAAGTTCAAGGTCCTGGTGGACACTCTCGCCGGGCATGACGAGGGCGATGTCATCTCTGGCCTGACCGCTGCAGAGCGGGACTTCCTCCTGCAGCACAACCTGATTCAGCCGGTCAAGACCGGTGGGAAGGATGCCGACTGATGGCCGACGGGACTCGCACAGGCATTGATGGCTATGTGGCCATTGGCGCTGTTAAGGCTGCCAAGGCCACCTTCAACGAGATAACCAACTGGCTCATCTCGTTCACTCCCCCTGCATCGTCCGACAGCGTGGGCCGAGCCCATGGCATGGGTGATGATGTGGGGATCATGAGCGGCCGCAAGCGGCCCGAGTGGGGCGAGGGCTCCATGGAGTTCCTGGACTCCCTCTCCAACAACAGCCCCTACAAGCTGCTGAAGTCGCTGGCGGACGGGGGGACCAATCTGGCTCTGCGGTACCGCGCCGACCCGGGGGCGGTCTCAGCCACCAATCCCGAGTACGTCTATGAGCTGCTGAAGGTGGACGGTCTCAGGGCGCCAAGCCTGGACCGCCTGGGGGATGGCTCAGCCACCACCCAGTCAGTGACCTTCGCCGTCAAGACCAAGCCCACCGAGGAGACAGAATGAGCCGCCCAGGGGAATACCAGGTCCACCTGACTGGGGACCGCGAGTCCCTGGTCAACAGGCCGACCCTGTTCGACCGGCACATCGCATCAAGGGAGTACTCCTCTGATGACGGGGCTCAGATGTTCCTGGCCCGGGCGGTCTGGGAGAACCTGGGGCGCACCGGTGGCCGCGATGGCCTGGGTGAGACCTTCGAGGAGTTCGTCAGGGATCATGCTGTCTTCATCGCCCTTGCCGAAGGGGATGAGGACAGGGACCCTACGCAGCCGCAAGAAGCGGAGACCTCGGAGCCCTCCTGAGCACAGCCTATGCCTGGGGGAGAATGGACCCCCTGAGGCTGCTGGAGATTGAGGACAGGCTGGGACCTGAGGCTCCAGTCCTCATGGCTGAGCTGGGCAGTGGGGTCTTTCACAAGCGGCTTCGTGCATCCCTGGCCACCGCCTATGCCATTGAGGACGAGATGAGGTCCTGGGTGGAGGCCAGAGGCCTGGAGTGGAACGCCCTCACCTACCACGAGGCACACCTGGCCCTGGGCTACGATTGCGCCCTGAATCCCCTGGAGCAGCCATGACCTTCGGAGCCGGCCTGAACGTGGTGGTCGCCTTCCCGACTGAGACCCTGGAGGAATGGGTCAGGGCGGTGGCTGCGGTCTATGGCAACCGGTCTCAGGTCAATGCCGTGGAGCGGGCTGGTGCTGCTGCCTGGCGCGGCGTGGCCAGGGAGAACGTGGACAACACCACTGAGGGCACAGGCAGGCTGCGCAAGACCATCAGGACCTACCGCAGCAAGCAGGGGGGCATGGGGGTCAGGGTCAACAAGAAGGGCGACTACAGCAAGACCGGGGACGGCGTGCGTCATGGCACTGTGGTCCACCAGGGTCGGGATGCAAATGCCCCTTTCAGCCCCAGGCTGTTCTTCTACCTGCCCAATGACCCTGAGGACGAGATCGTGTCGGCCATGAAGGCCAAGATGACTGAGCAGGTCAAGGTGGTCGGGCAGCGAGCCCAGGCCCTGCTGGGTCGGCTGGGCTCCATCGCCCAGCAGGAGATTGAGGAGAAGATCACCAAGGGGACTGCCAGGTTCAAGGGCCATGGTGGCCCTCAGGGGCCATTCGGCCGCAGGGCTGAGGCAGAGACTCAGAAGTTCCTGGCCACCCTGGCTGACCACACCATTGACGATGACAGGGAACTGCCTGGGCTTGGGAGGGCGTTCTGATGGCCAGCTTCTTCTCAGGCAGGGTGGAGGTCCAGGACGCCACTGGGCAGGGCACCCAGTCAGCCATCCGCAATGTGCGCGACGCCGAGCGCGCCACCACCCAGGCGAACCGCAGGATCGAGCAGTCCCTGGAGGGGACAGCAGAAGCCAATCGTGAAGCCGAGCGGGCATCGGAGAAGAACACCCAGGAGCTGCTGGACCAGGTGCGCGCGGCCAACAAGGCCGAGGCTGAGTTCGACGACCTGGCCAAGGAGCTGGGCGTCACGTCGCGGGAGCTGCGCACCATCCAGAAGGAGTCCGGTGCAACCGTCGATGACCTCAGGAAGCTGGAGAGGGCTGCTGAGGATGCAGGGGACGGCCTGGAGGACATCGGGGGTGGGGACGGCCTGGGCGGGGCTGTAGATGGCCTGGGCGGGGCTGTAGATGGCCTCAAGGGCAAGCTGGGGGGCTTGGCTGGGCCGGCCGCTATTGGAGGGGCAGTCACTGGCCTGGTGGCCTTAGGAGTGAAGGGGGCAGCCACAGCCAAGGACCTGGAGCGGGTATCTGTCATCTCAGGCCTGAGCGCATCAGAGCTGCAGATGATGGGCCGAGCTGCTCGTGAGGGCGGCGGCGACATTGAGGACGTGGCTGATGCAGCCAGGGAGATGCAGCTTCGTCTTGCCGAGGCAGCATCCCTGGGCACAGGCCCAGCGGTGGATGCCCTGGAGCTGCTGGGCGTCACGCTCGAGGACCTGGACCCGATGGAGACAGGCGAGCAGTTCGCATTCCTGCGGGACCGCATCAGTGAAGTGGAGGACCCAGCTCAGCGGATGTTCCTTGCAGAGGAGCTGTTTGGCGGATCGGTCGAGCGGCTCAACAGCCTGCTGGCCACCCAGTCAGATGAGCTGGATACCCTGGGCGGGAACACCGACGAGGAGATTGCCAGGGCTGCTGATGCCCAGGCCGCATTCGACAGGTTCGGCGATGTGGTGGAGGACCTGTCCATCACGCTGGCATCAAAGCTGGCCCCGGTCCTTGAGAAGGTGGCTGACAACCTGGATGCAATCCTGGTGGTCGGTGCGGGGGTCCTGCGTTGGGGCGGCCGGGCCCTGGACTGGCTCCTTCCCTTCGACAACGCATGGAAGGCAGTCACCAATACAGCCAGGGTGTTCCAGGGCGACCTCGGCTCAGTGGATGATGCGCTGGTGGGCCTGATCGAGACCTTCCCTGGGGTCGAGCTGGTCAGCGACGGTGTTCGCAAGGTGTGGGACTGGATGGGCCAGAACGAGGGCCCGAAGGTCATTGAGACAGTGGAGGGTCTTACTGACAGGGTGAATGATGCCCGCCAGCCCATCCTGGAGTATGGCGGCAACTGGCTTGATAGTGCCGGTGATGCAACTGCTGCGACCAACGATATTGCCCACCAGGCAGAGATTGACTTCGAGCGTGCAGCCAAGGCTGCTGGCTTCTACAGCGGCAAGCTGGTGGACCTGCAGGAGGAGGCCTGGGCCACTGCTGATGTCCTGGCTGAGGTCTGGGTTTCCAGGCGTGCGGTTGGCGATGACCTGTCCATCGGTGCATTGGAGGGCCTGCGGGCTGGCACCCTGAGCCAGCAGCAGTCGCGCCGCACCATCTGGGAGCGCAACAACCCCACCACCGGCGGCCGAGGCGGCGGCGGGGGTGGAGGCAGCTCAGCCAGGGATGAGGAGAGAGAAGCCGCTGAGGAGACCAGGGAGGAGCTGGCCCGCATTGGCGATGCCGCGGACAGGTTCGCCTACTTCGGGGAGCAGAACTACCACGAGTCTCTGGATGCCCTGCAGGACCTCTATGACTCAGGCCGCATCACAGACCTTGAGTTCGCCAAGCAGACTGACCGCACTATCGAGGCATTTGCCAGGGCTGGCCACGCTGATGCCCAGCTTGCAGTGGAGGCCGGCAAGCTGGCCGAGGACTTGGCTGAGGGCACGAACAAGGAGATTCGGGAGTCAGGGGGCAAGGTGGTCAGGGCCATCACGTCTTGCATGTGTGACGGCGAGGGTGGTGGGGGTGGCAGAAGCCGCAGCGGTGGGGAGGTCTATAACCCTGATGGCAGCCTGAACACCCGCTTTACGGACTTGAACCGGCGGGGCTACCAGTTCACCGATGCAGATGCTCAGGCTGGCTGGGTCGGCCAGGAGCCCAACTGGAGAGGCGGGGAAGCCCTGCGCCCAGTGCTGGAGCGGATCGCAGACAACACCGACCCCAACTTCGGCCCTGACAATGGGTCCGTTTATGGCACTGATGCCTGGACCGAGATGCTGCGTCGCAACAGTGGGGTGGTGGTCCGTGGCTAGCGTCGGCCTCACCCAGTCCTACCTTCACCTGGTCTCCGACATCAGCGACCTGGTGAGGTTCCCTGAGGCTGCAGCAGACCTGGCCGACAGGGTGCGCAGTGGAGTGGTGGCCCATGCTGACGGCACTCGTCGCAAGGTCTCAGGACCGGCCAAGGAGAGAGAGCTGAGCGTCACCCTCCCCGTGGTCGTCAGGGCCACCGTGCAGAACCTGAGGGACTGGGTAGGGGAGATTGTGCTGTTCAGGTCCCCCACTGGGGAGTACCGCTACGGCCAGCTCCTGGGGGTCAGGCGCCACTCTGGGACCGACCAGCCAGATGACAACATGATGGGAGCCACGCTGACCCTGGACCCGGTGAGCTATCCGGGGCTGATCTAGTGACCACCCAGGACCTCCTCCATGCCGGGGACATTTCCTGCGTTGCATCCCTGGAGCTGATGGACCTGAGGTTCGGCCACATCGCCGACCTCACTGAGGACCTGGTGTCAGGCTCATCCAGGGTGCGTCGTGAGGGGGCTCGCGAGGGCTCGGTCATGGCCGAGTACGAGTTCGGCATCAGCAGGGACCTGCCCTGGACCGAGGTGCTGGTCGCCCCCTCCATGACGGTGAGGGATGAGGCCACAGGGGACGTCCAGACCTGGGCCATGGGGGTGTACCTCCCAGACCTGGGGGACTTCCCGCGGATTGGTGATGTTCATGCGGTGACGGGCTATGACCTCCTCCATGCCATCGACGTGAGGATCGGGGAGTCCCACAGGGTGGCTGCAGGGGACAATGTGCTGGATGCGGTAAGGGACCTCATCACCGATTCCTCCCAGTGGCCAGGCTTCAGCTTTGCGATTGGGTTTGGCTCCAGCTCTGAGACCTTTGCCCATGAGGTGGTGTGGTCGGTCACCGAGAGCGTGACCTACCTGCAGGTGGCCAACGAGATGCTGGCCCTCGCGGGCTACCGCCCACTGTGGACCACCCGCACTGGGGAGGTCATGACCGAGAGGGCCACCCTGCTGCTGGACAAGCCCCCTGAGTGGATCGTGGACGGCACTGCAGAGGGCGGCCAGATTGGGGATGGGTCCCTGGTCAAGAGGGACATCTGGGGCACCCCCAACGTCTGGAAGGGGGTGGAGCGCAGCCCAGGGGCTGATGCCATCCCTACTGAGGGCAGTGGCAGGTTCACGCTGGAGAACATGAGCACAGGGCCAACCTCTGTGGAGACCAGGGGCCGCAAGGTCCATCGGATCATCACGACCGATGCAGCAGACTCGGACTCCCTGGAGAGGGTAGTGAGAGCTGCTGCCGAGGAGGATGTGGCCGCATCCACCAAGATCGTCCTGGACACTCCCCCCCTGCCGTTCGTCTGGCACCAGACCAGATGGACTGTGCATGACCCGAAGCTGGGCATGATTCATGTCCCGGCAGTGGTCCGCAAGTGGAGCCTCCCCCTGGATCAGGACAAGGGCCGAATGAGGTCGGTGTCCGACAGGCTCTATAAGGTGGTCTCATGATCGACGGGGCCATTGCCCAAGTGGTGTCAGTCTCAGGAGGGTCGGCTGATGTACGGCTTCCCGACGACGATGCAGACACCACCATCAGCATCAAGCTGGACTCCTATGACCCAGTGGCAGTCGGGGACCAGGTGCTCCTCTTGAGGGTCGGGAAGTCCTGGGCCTGCGCTGGGAAGCTGGTGAGTTTCTGATGCCGGTGACCAAGATTGCCAATGCCTCAGGGTCCGCCTATGCCGGCAAGGCCATCCGGCAGCTCTCCACCGGCCGGCTCATCTTCGTCTTCCACAACTCGAGGAAGGTCCACATCTACGACAGCGACGACAACGGCGCCACCCGCACCCGCCGCACCGCCATGGCCGGCATCGCCGCCGGCGGCAACATCAACACGGTCTGGGTGTCGGAGGTGATGAGCGACAACACCATCTGGATTTACCTGCGAGGCACATTCAGTCCCTACAGGAACTACTACGCCATCGTCGGCCTCGACAACGACGGCAACACCACCATCACCGAGGTCAGGCACACCAACAGGTTCGGCAACTCTGGCACCAACATTTGGGTCCATCTCTACCCCGGCCCGGCGCCGCTCACGTCCGGCCAGGGCTGGGTCTCGCAGCAGCGCTTCTCCGCCCGCGCTTTCAACAAGCGGACCATCCCCGCGAGCGGCGGCTCGATTGGCTTCCAGGGCCAAACGAGAAGGCTGATGGACGGCCACATCGACTGGACCCACTCAGGCGATGGCCGCACCAACTCGGCGGCCACGTTCGCCCTGTTCGGCCGCTTCGTGGCAGGCAACAACGGCAGCCCGACCGGCGACCTGTCAGCCCTCCTCGACATAACCAACCAGCAGCGGTTCACCGTCACAGACGGCATGGACGAGGTGGTCGCCTGCGACGGCACGAACGTGTGGTGCCGCGACGACGCTCACGGCGCCCAGTCGCACAGCAGACTCATCCGCATCCCCTACGCCAGGCTCAGCCAACAGGCCGTGTCGGTCAGGGCAGCGGGAGAGTGGCAATGCTTCGCCCACTACCAGGGCACCCTCATGGCCATCCACTCAGCCGGGGGCAAGGCCTATGAGCTGGATACCGCGACCGCCACCTTCGAGGCCAGCACTGAGGCCCACACTGACTTCGCGTCCACGAGCACTGACTTCGACTGCGTGAGGTACCCCACCTCGGGCGTCATGTTCGTGCTCTCCTCAGCAGGGGACTTCTACAGGGTGGTCTTCAACACTGCCCCTGGCCGGCCCATTCTCACGACCCCCATGGTCAGGGACGTGGCAGCCAGCCTCACCCTGGACTGGTCCTTCAGCGACCCGGACAATGACACCCAGGCCTCCTATGAGCTGCGCCGCAGGATTGAGGGCTCCACCGATTACGAGTATTGGAATGGGGCTGCATGGGTGGCTGCCACCGGGGCCTCCACCATCATCGCCCACACGACCCAGCAGGCGACCCTGACCGCGGCCCAGTGGAAGAAGGCCGGCACGACCGAAGACCACTGGTTCTCCATCAGGGTCAGGGACCACCCTGCCGGTGCTGTCTCAGAGTGGTCGGCTGATGCCAGGGTCTGCTTGGTCACTGTGGCAGCACCGGTCATCACAGCCATTGGCAGGGATGACAGCAGCCCCTTCTCCGACGTGTTCCCCCTGGCGGCCAAGGTGACCTGGACTGCAGCTCAGCAGGAGCAGTTTCGGGTCCAGGTCTATGAGGACAATGCTGGTGCTGCTGGCGATCAGCGCAGCGACTCAGGCTGGCTGACCAGCGAGGATCGGTTCTATGAGGTTGCCTTCGGGGCTGATGCTGAGACCGGCCACCTGAGGGTCACAGTGAAGGGGTTTGGGTCCGCGGATCATGCCACGACCGTGGCCTACACCGTGGACCTCCCAGACCCCCCTGGAGCCACCACCATCACAGCAGCAGCCCATGGCACCAACCTGGACCACATCAGGGTCACAGGGACCTGGCCCTCAGTCCCCGCAGTCAGCACAGCGACCCTCCATCGCAGGGAGACTGGCTCCACCGGTAACGGCGTGGTGGTGGCTGAGGAGCTGGCAGTGGAGAACAACAGCGTGACATTCGACGACTGGCGCGTCGCCAGTGGGGTGGGCTATGAGTACCGCTGGCACGCAGTGACCACTGATGGTGGGGAGTGGCTTGATGCTGCATGGACGGCATAGGATTGGCACCATGCCGAGCACCCAGAAGCGGGCCCGTCAGAGGGCCCGTCAGAGGATGAGCCCTCAGAAGCGGGCTGAGGCCGAGCGGCGTGCAGAGTGGCTGAGGTCTCAGGCCAAGCCGGAGGATCAGGACAGATGGCAGCAGCGACGGTAACGCTGAAGCTGAAGGACATTGGCCTGGCCAATGAGCCGAATGTGCCCTTCTCCCTCCAGCTCAGGGACACTCACCAGCCTCACACTGTGGCTGATGCGATGGTGGATGCCCATGAGGTCCATGACACCCAGACCGACAGCCAGGGGGTTGCCTCCCTCACGGTGAATGCCAGCCCTGACTTCGTGCTCGGCTCAGGCGTCTATGTGGTCAAGGTGGGCTCCTTCCTGTCTGAGGACATAGAGGTTCCCCGCAACGGCGGCACCCTCAGGGGCATCCTCGAGGCCGGCTTCGGGCCCGACCCGACATCACCGCTGGGCCAGCGCGGCTGGATTTTCTCCGCCACCGCGCCAGGCAACCCCATCAACGACCTCGGCTGGCTGCACTACGACAACGGCCAGCTAGTCCTGGACGTGTGGGAGAACGGGGCATGGCGCAGGGTGGCAGGGTCCAATGTCCCGGCCCCCCCTGCAGCAGCAGCCAAGGCCAAGCGCTATGAGCTGCAGGTGGCTAACGACGGTGCCCTGTCCTGGCAGGAACCAGTCGCTGGGCGGGGCGAGGCCAACAACCTTCCTGACCCCCCGGGCCAGCCAGCCATGGACACCGAGGCTGTCCAGTACGCCCTCCAGTCCAACCCGATCGGCTCAGGCTCAGCAGAGGAGTGGGCGGTCCTGCCGGACCTGGACCGAGCAGGCTCCTTCACCGACGCTCTGGAGACCAAGCTGGACGGCATCGAGGAGGGGGCTGAGTTCAACGTCCAGAGCGACTGGGATGAGACCGACACCGGGGCAGATGAGTTCATTCAGAACAAGCCAACCATCCCGGCGCCCACTCAGTTCATGCTGCTGCAGTATGCCGCTGCCGGCCGCACCCCTGCCCAACTGCAGAACGACATTGCTGCCGCGCTCACCACCGAGGCTGAGCGTGGCGAGGACGACAAGGTGGATGTCACATTCACCCCGGCCGGCAATGGCTCGGCGCGGCTCTACGTCTTTCTTTCTGAAGCCGCCACCATCGCCAGCATCCAGGTCAAGGTGGGCATGGCATTCACCGATGCTGAGGACTGGGAGTTCAGCCTGCGAGCCGACGAGATCATCCACGCCGGCCGCCGTTGGTGGTGCTGGGAGTCCAATCAGGACATCAGCCACAGCAACGCCGAGACCACCTACCGCGTGGGGCTCACGCTGTCAGGTGACAAGGGCGACAAGGGCGACAAGGGCGATAAGGGCGATCCGGGAGACCAAGGGCCGAAAGGCGACAAGGGGGACAAGGGCGATAAGGGCGATCCGGGAGACCAAGGGCCGAAAGGCGACAAGGGGGAC
>WTGC01000129.1 GCA_011523705.1 Chloroflexota bacterium
CCCCTGGTTCCCCCCATAAATCCCCCCCGTTTGACGGGGGGCGTCCAGCAAGCTAGGGAAGGGGAGTTTACTGAAAACGAGGGATTTTCGCATGGTAGAGTTGGTACAAGTTGTGATGCGCTATGGCGAGGGAGCAGCAGGAATGGCGGGCTGTCTCATGATCATGCTCAGGCCATAACCAAAAGCGCCGGCCAAAACCGGGACGCCGAGCCACATGTGAATCAGCCACCAGAGTCCGCCCGTGTTCCAAACGGAATTGCCCAGAATATGCAGCACGAACATCGCTCCAAGACTGTGGCTAAAAGGAATCAGGAAGGCGGCGAGCCGCAGCCGACTCGTTTCCAAGGGCTTTGATCCGCTGAGCAGGTAGTCGCCCAGGAGGCCGACGAGCGCGGCGCTGATGGCGAAGATGAATTCGCCGGCCTCGCCGACGCGATACCAGGTCATCAAGAGCGAATTGAGGATGAAGAGCAGTGTGATCGCGCCGAAGGGCAGGGGCCAGCGGCGGGTCATGAAGAGAACGGCGCCGAGCAGGACATTGCTTTGGATGACGAAGGCGACGATGCCGGCGACGTCTGACAGGCTGTGCGGTTCTGGCCGCGCTCCGGTCAAGATAATCATGTCGCCGCCGATGGCCGCGAAGGCGTTAAAGAAAGTAAAGACCGAGGTTATGCAGATGAAACAGAGTATTGCGGGCGCGAGGCTGGTCCATGTGTTATCACTGTGCCGCTGCCATATCGCGCGGATGGGACCGGTCATGATGAGCAGGCCGGTTAAGGCGAGGAAGAGGTGTGATGGACTGATGAGCGCCTCGATACTCTCTTCAAAGCCGAAGACTTCGTGCCAGAGCATATCCACGGCGCCGCCGGCGCCAAAAGCGAAGAATCCAATCAGCGAGAGCGAGTATCCGGCGGGCAAGGCTTTGCTCCAGCGGAAACCTTTGCTGACATTGCGGAAATGATGCGCGATCAGCACGAGACCGGAGAGCCCGACCGCGCCGTAAAGGAGAGCGTGCCAGGGCGTGAAGAAGCTGTCATCGACGAAACCGTGATTATGCGCCCAGCCGTCGATGTACAAGCCAAATATAATGGCGCACGAGATGAGCGCCATGGTCCAATCCAGGCGGATGTTATCCGCGGGGAGGCCGGCGATGGCGCGCTTGGCTTTTGCGGGGGGCATCACCCCCTTGGCCGATCGGGTGGCGGCCATATAACGATTCCTCTCACTGACTCTTCCATTCTATCTTATCCGAATTCAGTCAATCGACAAAGCGCGTACTCGAACGGCCGCGCGGAGGGCGGCGTCAAAAATCATGTCCGCGCGCGCAGCGCTAGCGCGCTTTACGCATTCAAGTAAAATCGAATTATTGTTGAGCGAAGCTCTTGTGGTATGGCATGGCATTTGAACTGGAAGCGCTGGTAGGGCACTTATACATCGTTGGCGGGCGCGTTATCAATGTCAATCCGCCGGGCGCCTTGGTCGAAGTGGCGCCGCCGACAGCCGCTCAGGGACGCGAGGGCGATACCTTTTTTCTGCTGATCGCGCCCTCGGGCTCGATCGCCCCGACCACCTTTTATGAGCAACTGGCGACTTTGGCGGCCGAGCGCTATTTCAGCATGGGCGGCAGCGTCACGATTGCTCTGCGCGGCATGTTCCAGATGATCAACCGCAATCTATACGAGCACAACCTGGAGCACAGCGAGAGCGGTAGCCAGCAATTTGAAACGAGCATGATCGCGGCGGTCTTGCATGAAGACGATATGTATGTCGCGCGGGTGGGTCCGGTGGTGTCGGTCTTGCAGACGGCTGGCTTGACGCTGACGCTGCCCGAAGATCTCACCGATGATGAGCCGCTGTTCAGCGTGCCATTGGGTCTGCTGCCCGAGCCGGAGATTTCAATGGTGCGCTACGGGGTCAATGCGGGCAGCCGCCTGGTGCTTTCGGATGGGAATCTCGCCGATATTTCGCTTGACCGTCTGACGAGCTTATTGCTGGAGAATGACATCGAACAGGTGCTGCACGGATTGCGGCGCACGATCAAGATTCAGAGCCAGTTGATGCTGGTCGAGTTGGTGCCGCCGGAATACGAGAGCCCGATCCTGGCGGCGCCGGGCGAATCCTCGCATGAAGTGAGCTTGAAGTTGGGCGCGGCGCGGCAGCAGTTGGCGATGGAGCTGGAGGGCGCGCCGGGGAAGCGGCCGCGGCGGGGCGATTTCGGGGCGCTGTTGGCTTGGGGCTTGGCGCATTTGGCCGGACGCGCCGCGGGCGTGCTGATATTCTTCGCCGACCTGTTTCAGCGGCTCTTCCCACTGCCGGAGATTACGCCGACGCGGCGTCTGTCTTCCGGCACCTTGATCCTCACCATCTTGTTGATTCCCATGATCATTGTGAGCATTGTGGTTCTGTCCTGGGTGTCCAATCTCGGCGAGACAGAATTCGAGCAGTGTCTGGGCAAGTTGCAGAATACGGCGAGTTTGGCGCGCTCATTGGATACGAGCAATCGGCGAAGCGTCACCTCAGCCTGGAACGCGGCGCTGCAAGTCGCGGAGGCTTGCGATGCCATGCGGCGCGACGACCCGACGGTGGCGGCGATGCGCGAAGAGGCCCAGACGCTAATTGACGCCATCAACAATGTGAAGCGGCGGCAGGCCGTCCCGCTGGCGAATTTTGAAGACGCGGTCATCACGCGGCTGCGGCTGCAAGGCAGCGTCCTGTACGCGCTGGATGACAAGAACGACCTGGTTTATAGCATCAAGCTCTCGGATGATGGCCGCGAGCCGATTCGTCAGGAGCCGATTTCGCTGATGCGGATCGGCGCGACACATGAGGGCGGTTTCACCATCGGGCAGATTGTCGATATCGCCTTTGACGACCATTCGGGCGACCTGGCGATGCTGGACCGGAATGGCACGCTGGTGCGCTGCTCGCCGCAATTCATCTTGAACTGCGATGCGCAGCGCGTCTTGAACGCTGGCAATTGGGAGGGTCCCAAGGCGCTGACGATTTGGGCGCGCAAGCTCTACATACTGGATAGCGAAGCCGGGCAGATTTGGCGCTACGATCCCTCGGGGAGCAGTTATGTCAGCGCGCCGCGCGAGTACTTTGCCGGCTCGGCGCGACCCAATTTGCGCAATGTGGTCGATTTTACCATCAGCCAAAAGGGCACGGTTTATGTGCTCTACGATGATGGCGTGATGAAGAGCTACATTGGCGGCAACGAGTCTCCTTTTGTGTTCAGCGGATTCAACGAAGGCAGCGAACCGCGCGTGGTGCGAACGGAGGGCTTTTACCTCAACGACAGTCCTTTCGCGCCGGGTTTCTTCATCATCAGCCGCCGAACGCGCACGATCTTCGAGACGACGGTCGCCGGCACCTTCATGGACAGCTTCCAGGCATTCGATCAGGAGAAGTTGGGCTTGGTCTCGGCGGTGGTGGCGTATCCGGAGCAGAACTTGGTATATGTCGCGTCGGGCAATACGATCTTCCGCATTGATATGGATGTGGAGTAGCTGTCTGGATTTAGAAGTACCTTGCGCGGGCGGCAATAGAGCCGTCCCTACGATTTGAACTTCGGCGGGCGACCCAAGGGTCGCCCCTACATTTGTCGACGTTGGCGTGTTGGTCTCCGGGTGGAACGCAAGACGCGACTGTGAAAGAAACGGATAAGCGGGTATATTTGCAGTATGTGAAACGGATATCGGAAAGGGCGGGAAGCGCATGAGCAAAAAGGTATTGATGGTTTACGGCGGCTGGCCCGGGCATGACCCGAAGGAGACCACGCATTTATTCGCTGGGCTTTTGGAAGAGGCGGGCTTGGACGTCACCTTGTCGGAGACGCTGGACAGTTTTCTGGACGAAGAGTTGATGGCGTCGGTGGATATGGTGACGCCGATCAATACGATGAGCAGCATCAGCAATGAGCAGGAGGCGGGGCTATTGAATGCGGTGCGGGAGCGCGGCGTGAATGTCGGCGGCTGGCATGGCGGCATGGCTGACGCCTTCCGCAACAACACCGAGTATCAGTTCATGGTCGGCGGGCAGTGGGTGGCGCATCCGGGCAATATCATCGATTATCGCGTGAATGTCGACGACCAGGCGCATCCGATCACGGCGGGAATTCCCGATTTCGCGATGCATTCGGAACAGTATTACATGCACACCGACCCGTCGAATAAGGTGCTGGCGACGACCACCTTCAGCGGCGACCACGCGCCCTGGATAGAAGGATGTGTGATGCCGGTGGTGTGGACGCGGCATTACGGCAAAGGCAAGATCTTTTACAGTTCGCTGGGTCACGTGGTCGGCGATTTTGATGTGCCGGAGGCGCGAGAGATTGTGCGGCGCGGGCTGCTGTGGGCGGCGGATAGTTTGTAGAGAAGCCTGCCCCTCACCCCCCGGCCCCCTCTCCCACAAGGGGCGAGGGGGAGCTAAACTGAGCGAAACTTACATTGATATGCAGTCTGTCGCTGGGGAAGAGTCGTGTATCCCATTCCCGTATGTTTTGCACCGACTGATTCCCAGTACAACGTGCATTAGCGGAAAAGCCCGACGAAGATGCAATTGGCAAAGCGGGCGACCTGATAGGTCGCCCCTACATCTGGATTCCTTCGGCTGGCGCTTCTACGGTCGATAGGGCAGCGGCTACTTGGGCGATGCGCTAGTGGTAGTCGGCAGAGCGGCGGTCGGCTGGCTTGAGAGAACGGTGGCGCAGCTTGATCTGCCAGACGCGCAGAGCGGCTTCAAAGGCGATACCGCTTGACATCTTGGAATCACCATGTTGCCGATCGGGAAAGTGGATCGGTATCTCGCCAATGCGGTAGTCGAGGCGGTGCGCGACATAAGCGAGTTCGACCATGAAGACGTAGCCATTGGCTTTGACTTTGTCCAAATCCATGCCGATTAGGCAATCCCGCTGATAGACGCGGAATCCGCCGGTGGCATCGCGAATGGGCACGCCCAGGATCGCGGGTGTGTAAACGCGATTCGCCCACCAGCTGAGCAGCTTGCGCAGGGGTCCCCAGCCCTCGTCGACGCTGC
>WTGC01000095.1 GCA_011523705.1 Chloroflexota bacterium
GTTGGGCGGGGAAATCACCGCTGCCGTCGCGCCACCAGAGTTCCGCGCCCTCGCCGGTGGAGATGAAGTGGACGAACTTGGTCGCCGCGTCGATGTTCTCGGTGTTGGCGTTCACGCCGATATGCCAACTGCCGGTTGGCGTCGCCGGTTCGCCGTCAGCGAAGTAGGGATGCCTTGAGACGCCCCATTCGATTTCGAGATCAGCATTATTGGCGAAGCGCGGGATATTCCAGGGACCGCCGACGAACATGCAGATATTGCCCGTTTCGAAGATATCGGGGGGCCAGAATTCCTCACCCTGCGGCGCCGCGTTCCAGACGTTGAACATGTTGTAATAGTAGGTGAAGGCTTCAATCCACTCGGGCGAGTTGATCACGCCGTCAACGGACAAGCCGTCTTCGCCAATCGCATCGCCGCCGAGCGATTCCGGCAGCGCCTGCAATTGATAGATGCGCACCATCTGCTCCCAGATGAAACCCCAGACTTCGGGCGTGCCATCGCCGTCGTCATCAAAGGTCATCTCTTGGGCGATCTCAGCGATTTCTTCCCAGGTCAGGCGGTCATCGGCGCCCGGCGGCTCCATGCCGATCCGGTCAAAGCAGCCCTTGTTGTAGAAGAGCAACTGCGTCGAGGTGCTTATCGGCGCGGCGTAGAGCGTGCCTTCGTAGGAGCCGGCATTCACTGCGGCCGGCAGCCAGTCTTCCACTTCGTCGCCGGTGAAGACGGGATCAAGCGGCAGCAGCCAGTTGCGCAGGGCATAACCCGAGACCAGTGGCACATCAACCGCGATGACATCGGGCACAGCCGAGCCAGCGCCCAACCTTACCTGGATTTGCGCGAAGAGATCGTTGAAGCCGATCTGTTCCGCTTCGACCTTGATATCGGGATTGCGCGCTTCAAACTCTTCGATGAGTGCTTCGGCGGGCCAGCCGAGCGTCAGCCAGGTGATGGTCGTGACATCCTGGGCGAGCGACGGCGTGAGGGAAATGAGTAGCAGGAGCGCAATAAGAATTGCCTTTTTCAGAAACATTAGCTGAATCCTCCATATAGGACTAGTCGTGCGAACTGTTGCGCAGATTAAAGGTAATCGGTTTCGCAGTAGATTGCAACATTTGCTTGGGCTTCGGTACGGCGCCATGCACAGACTAAAAGGCCGCGATCTGCCCATCGGCGCGCGGCTCGCTGCCGCCGTGCATGACGCGGGTTTCGGCGTCGTAGCGAATGATCTGCCCGCGCCCGAAGTTGCCCCGTCCCAGTCCCGCTTCCGGCTGGATGCGATGCCCGCGTTCAGCCAGATCGGCCAGCGTCTTGAAGGGCGTCCCCTCTTCGATCAGCAGCGCGCCGCCAGGATCGCCACCACTAACCTGCCAGCGGGGCCGATTCAGCGCCTCCTGCGGATTGAGATCATCGTCAACCATCGCGCTAATCACTTGGAAGTGCCCTTGCGGCTGCATAAAACCGCCCATCACGCCGAAGCTCGCCCAGAGTTCGCCGTCCTTCAGCGCCATGCCGGGGATGATGGTGTGGTAGGGGCGTTTGCCCGGCGCCAAGGCGTTGCGATGCCCCGTAATCAGCGAAAAGCCGGCGCCCCGATTCTGCAGCCAGACGCCCGTGCCCCTGGCGACAATGCCGACGCCAAAGCCCATGTACAGACTCTTGATGAAAGAGCAGGCGTTGCCAGCGCCATCGACCACGCTGAGATAGATCGTATCGGAACCGCCCGGAAGTTCGCCCGGGGACGGCGGCGGATCAGCAGCGTAGTAGGGATGGATAAGGGAAGCTCGCGCAGCCGCGTAATCCTTGCAAAGCAGTGCGGCAACCGGGACATTGGCGCGACGCATGTCGGCGATATATTCGTGCGCGTCCGCCCAGGCCAGGCGCATGGCTTCGACCATCAAATGAATGCGCTCAGGCGAATCCCAGGCGAGCGAACTAAGATCGAAGTTCTCGGCGATGTTGAGCGCGATGAGAGCGGTCAAGCCTTGTCCGTTGGGCGGGCATTCGTAGACCTCAATGCCGCGATAGTTCGCCCGAATTGGCTCGTCCAAGGTGGAGCGGTGATGCTTCAGGTCGTCCAGCGTCATCAAGCCGCCCTGCTCCTGAAGAGACGACACGATGGCTTCGGCAATCGGACCGGTGTAGAAAGCTTCGGGCCCGCCCTCGGCGATGGCGCGCAGGGTATTGGCGAGGCCGGGCAAGCGAAGCACCTGCCCAGCCTTCGGGGTTTCGCCATTCGGCAGATATTCTTCGGCATTGGCCGCGCTGCGCAGGAAAGCGCCATTGCGCTCCCAGCGGTATCCCACGACCGGCGCGGTCGGAAAGCCCTCATCCGCATAGTGGATGGCATCTGGAAGCACATCAGCCAGCGTCATCGTTCCATGTCGCTCCAGCAGATCATGCCAGCCGCGCACGGCTCCCGGCACCGTGACCGAGTGGGCGTGACGTGGGTTCATCTTCTCCCAGCCCAGGTCACGGACTGTTTCGAGCGTCAAGGCTTGAGGCGCGCGTCCGCTGCCGTTCAAGGCGGTGACTTGCTTGGTCTTCGCATCGAAGTAGAGCGCGAAGCAATCGCCGCCGACCCCGCAGGAGCCCGGATCCATCACGTTCATCATCGCCGATGTGGCGACAGCGGCGTCGGCAGCATTGCCGCCAGCCCGCAGGATGTTGAGACCGGCTTGCGCAGCCAGCGGGTTGCTGGCGCCGACCATGCCGCGGCGGGCGCTGATCATGGAGCGGCGCGACTTGAAATCGTAGGACATGGTTTTCATCTGTGGGCCTCACGGGAAGTTGTACGGACGGGCTGAAGTTTCGCTACCGCCGGAACTGATTTCAGGAACGCTTTAGGAATCGGAATGTGTCGGTGACGAAGCATGTGCCGTCCTCATGGATAACGATGCCTACCCTACGACCGTCTTGCAACGTCTCACGCCCAGATTCGGTTTCGAAAGTGAGGCTATAAACTGATCTCGGTAGTGGCGTCGACCGTGCGCCCTGAATCGATTCCGACTGTTCGTCCTGCAGATAGAATTTGAAGGTCAGATCATAAGTCTCAGGCTGCATTACTTTGCTATCGACAATGTGGCCGTGGTTTCGGACAGGTCGGCGCACAGCTTCGTTTGTGCGAATGTAGACATCATATATGGCCAGGTCTTCCGCGTTGCAGTCCGCTGCTTGCTTCCATTGAGCGTACGCGAAATCGGTCAGCATCCCGTTGGTAAGCTGTTGCACGTCGCCACTCCTTTTGCTTTGATTCGTCGACCTCATCAGTCCGACTAGCGTAATGCAACAGGGGGTACATACAGAAAATAAGGCTACCTTGAACTCAATTTTCGCGAGTCAGCGACTCAGCGATCCACGCCACTCCGCCATAATAGCGCACTTTCAGCCACTTGTAGGGGCTTCCCGCCTGATAGTCGATCACCTCGAAGGTATCGCCCGATTGCGCTACGCCGACCTTGGTGTGGAATGTCCTTGGTCCCCACCGTAAGTGGACCGCACCATCGCCGTGACTTGCATAGAGCGCAAGTTATGGCGACGCAGCTAAAGCGGTTTCGGTCAAGTATTCCCGCAGTCAACCCAAATCAGATTATCGGACTGTTCGGTCAATTGAAAGCGCGCGTATTCAACAGCCCCGCGCGCGGCAACTTGGAGCAGATACTCGCCTTCGTCCACTAAGTAACCCCCGTACTCCCGCGTATCTGCATCCCAGTCTAATATGCCTTCATTATGTCCCCAGGTCTCGGCCTCATATGCTAGCTCGCCGCGAATCTCTGAGACGAAAAGGCTATCGTCCCGCTGGTCGAAAAACAAAACTAGATACAGATCAATCCGTTCATTTGTGGGTGGACGCAACATGTGTGTAACTTTACAACCTGTTTCTGTCTGCCGCTGGATGTGTGTATCCGGGATTGTGTAGTCATCTGTGTCAGGGACATCCCAAGGAATCAACAACTGCGGGAGCGGGGATGGCAGGAACGACGGGATAGGCGTCGGGATCGGTGTAGCAGTTGGCATGGGTTCAGGCGTAGGTATGGGCGAAGCAATCATGGTCGCTGCAAGAGATGCAGCCAGATTGGACGGGATGGCGAAGTTCAGATCGTCGACAGTGAAGCCGGAGACAACCACCCCGATAACATCGCCCATCTGATTCAGCAAGGGACCGCCGCTACTGCCACCGGCGACCGCTGCATCGGTTTGGATCAAGCCGGTTAGCCCTAGGCTCTCCCTTCCCAGCCCACTGACGATGCCGCGTGTGACCGACCATTCCAAGCCGCGCGGTGCGCCGATCGTCAGCACCGGCTCGCCCACAACGAGAGAAGCTGAATCACCCCAACTTACGGGTGTCACCTCAGAAGGCAGTGTGTCAACTTTGAGGATAGCGATGTCGTAGCGGCGGTCGATGCCAACCAGTGACGAAAACTTGCGCATTCCATCTTTGAACAAGATATGGGCACCCCGCCATATGCCCAAGACGTGAGCGTTGGTGACGATATGCCCCTCCGCATCAATGACTAATCCGCTGCCATGTCCGTCTGGCACTTCAATCAAGACCACTGCAGGGGCCACGTCTTGGTAAATGTCCGCTTCGTTTTGCGCCCAAAATGGCAAAGTGACTGGCAATGCCAAAAGCGCGATCCACCAGAGCCTACGAATCATTGCGACATCCTTTGCATTGATGCTATCTTACGAATTGTAACTAGGCCGCCGTGAAACCGCTACCGTTTGATTCGTGGCCGCAAGCGCAATCGTTGACAAACTGACCTCAGTTGCTAGACTCTTGCTGTTAAAGATCCTTTGGTCGGATCATTCGACCTGTAGACAGTCCACTGCTGGAAGAAGAGGAGAAGATGCAAGCACTTTACGAAGCAAAAAACGCAAGCCTGGAAGACGCGTTGCTGGAATCGCTGGCGCCGGACGAGCCCTGGTCGATGATCGAGCGCTTCACCACGCTGGTGCGCGAATCGTCATCGGAGGACGAACGCACAGCCTTCAATTACGTTGCTGAGCGCTTGAGCGCGCTGGGCGTC
>WTGC01000189.1 GCA_011523705.1 Chloroflexota bacterium
CTTTCATTTGTTATCTCCTTTCTCTATCCGATATAAGGATTTTAACAGAAAACTCGCGCACTGTCAACACAAAAACGAGGCAATTTTGGGGCAATTTTAGACAAAAAACCGCCCCCGATCCGGCAAAATGCCGAAGCAGGGGCAGCTACTAGGGAGAGCGACTAATTTTTGATTTGCCAGTCGGTGTAAGTCACGGCCGATTCGCCGGCTTGGGATGTGGGGCATGCATCAAGCATTATGGTCTGCGTGAAGGCGTATCGGCCGACCTCTACTCCGCCGATGGTATCTACCACGACGCCTTCACGGGTGTACGCGCGCGGATGGCATTCACCCGGCGTCGCGTCGTCCGAGGCAAGGACGGGCGCGGGAACATCAATCTCCGCCGTCTCCATGTCCTCGCACTCCGGCGGCAAGTCGGCGCTTCCGCCGTGTCCTGACACAGAATCGCCGCACTCTATAACCGCTCTTTCAACCTCGCTCGCATCACCATCCGCTAGCGCCGGGATTGCGGCGACAGACAAGCCTAGCATGCCGATGGCAAGACCCACTGCAGCGCCGCGCCATTGTCCTAGATTCATGGTTAGTCCTCCTCCGCGTCAATCATTTTTTCTGCCAGCCTGTAACCCTCGCTATCGCCGGGCGGCGGGGCAAGCAAGTCCTTGGCTATCCCTGACATGGCCCCAAGCGCGAATGTCGCGACGGGTATCAGCGTATCCCCCATGCCAGAGGCGACGGCATGGTATATGCAGTACAGCGCCACGACAGCGAGCGCCACCATCGCAAGCAGGACTTTAACTTGCAGCTTGTCCGTAAGCCAATTCAAAAATTTCATTTTCCCCTCCCTACTTTACCGACATCTCCGTGCGGTGGACGCGAACTGTATCGTCGAATTCGGCCGGACCGGACGCGTCGATGATGATGTGGAAATCGTATCGGCGCGCTGATAGTTCGGCGCGCTGAAGACGGACAAACTCCGCGTCCGCGATAGGGCGCAGTCGCGCGACGGCTGTTTCGTCCGATTCGTCTTTTTCGACTGGCAGCGAGACCTGCGCCCTCACGACGCCCCACTCATCTAGGCTGACCGCTACTACGCGCCGCTGTTTGACCTGCTTTGGCATTTCGTCATCCTTCCCATGGCGCGCCCGCGTACTCCGCGCGCGAAAGCCAATCCCTCATAAGCAATCCCTGGGATTCCAGTATATCCGCTATCGTCTCGCCGCGCCGATTCCTGATAGTCGGATCCAATCCAGCGCCTCGAACATCGTCATTGCGTCCTG
Organism: Chloroflexota bacterium; assembly: GCA_011523705.1. GTDB lineage: Bacteria > Chloroflexota > Anaerolineae > Aggregatilineales > Phototrophicaceae > UBA6055. The sequence goes on from WTGC01000189.1 coordinate 1,278, forward strand.
TTCCTATCAGGCGGCCGAGCCAGACCAGGCGATTGACGCCTCGGGCGTCGAGGTAATTTCCGTGCGAGTCCACATCATAAGATGTTGGATGAGCCGCGATTATATGTCCGATTGTGTTGCCGTAGGCATCCAGATCGTTAACCCCGGGAGAAAGCGCTTTGCAAACCGAGGTAAAATTCTCAAGGCTATCGGTCTTGAAAAAATGCCAGTAAACGTTCGAATGCGTTACTCGGCTGAACATTAGCTGAGAGACGCTTGCTATCGGCCCCCAGTTTCCGCCTTCGCGCCGCGCCCTCACGTCAATAGTCTTCCAGCCCGATGCGGGGATGCAAAGGACGTTGTCCGCGTCTTCCGTCGCGAAGAGTTCTCGCGTGCAGTCGCGCATCTCCCCGTTCCCTATCCTGGCTTGGTATTCGAGTCGGACGCCAAAAGTGTCGCGCGGCGGGCGCACGATCAAAAAGTGGTTTCGCTGCTCTAGATTCAACGACGGCGGCGTAAGCGTTTCAGGATCAGGCGGCGCTGAATTTATGGCTTCTTGCCGCTCGAACATCACCGCGTCTATCGCATCCGCCTCTTCTGCCGTGGTGGCCAAAGATAGCAGACCATTTGCCGCCTCGACTAGCTCGTCCATCGTGCGCGCCTCCCTGAGAGGCGATAAGTCCATTTCACCCATAAAATCACTCTCCATTCAGAGTCGCCATTGTCGGCGAAATTTGAAGGCGTTCGCTGATCGCCTGCATGTAAATCGTGATTGAATCTAGCTGAGTCTCTATCCTGCTCAGCCTGCTCGCGGTGTCAATCTCTGATATGCGTAGCCGGGTTTCTAGCTCGGTCAGCCGAGACTCGTACTGAGTCTCGTCCTGCGCTATACGGGTTTCGAGGTGCGCAAGATCCGCTTGCTGTGTGAACCACGCGCCGATGACCATCACGACAGGGATGATAAGAGTCACCACTATCTGGATATACTGCCCCCTGTCCATGCGCGCACCTCCGCATCCCCACTACCTCACCGCATTTTCTAGGGCGCATCCGCTAATCGCGCAGTTCACGAACATGCCGTCTTGAGCCGCCACTTCCTCTTCATAATCCGTCCACGGCGCCATTGCTTCGCGCCAGTCGGCAAGCTCCTGCTGATAGGCGTCAAGCAGAACCTGATAGGCGGCGATTTCGGCGTTGAACGCAGCGCGCTTAGCGGCGTTGCGTGCTTCCGCTTCTCTGCTGCTGGGCTGCAACGCAATCAGACGCGCTTCCACCTGGAGATTCCACCAGCCGGCCGCGATGTTGTCCAGCCGCATCTGTTCAGCGGCGCCTACCCATACAGCTACCGTCCCGCTCCCTGTCGCCTGCGCGATGTATGTAGCCACCTGGTCATCGGTCAGATCGCAAAAGCGCTGATACCGCTCGGCATAGGACGGGTAGAACTGAAGCTGTCTGCCTCGGCAGTCAAAAATCACCTGTTGGGCGATAACTTGCCGCTGTTCCATGAACGCCATGATAAGCGGTCTATCCCCATCATCGGAGAGCGGCAGGTAGCGGAGGTAGAAGTCACTGTCGGATATTGTCACTTCGTCGACCGAGCCGTCGTCGTTCCATGTCACCGATACATTGCCCTCTCCAACGGCGTCTTCCACCGAGCGGATGGAAACGCTAACCTCGCTGACAATCTCGCCGTTCTCGTCGAGGTCAGCGGTTGAATGTTGACGATCCCAAAGGTGGCGCTGATACAGCGCGTCTAAGTCAATGCCGACCGATTCGTACTCCGGTTCGACGGGCGCGGCTGGACGCGCCGGCTTCGCCGGGCGCTCGCCTTCCGGCTCATAAAGCACGGGGACGGACTCAGGCGGCGCGTCGCCGAATAGCGCGGACGCGCCGCCGTGAGCATACATTATCGCTGCCAACGCCAAGCCTACAAGCCATGCCCTTTTTTTCAGCATCGGTCATCTCCAAATCCAAGTTCGCCCCGCCTTCACTGCCTCTCGGCCCCCCCGGCGGGGCGCTGGCAGTCTACGCATTCTGCCACTACCAGTATATCAGGAATCTTGCTTGGGTTTTTCAGGCTCGGGTTTCGCCGCGACAGTGAAAGTCCAGCTCGTCATTTTCAGCTCGCCAACAGTCAGTTCACCGCGCCCCTGGCTCTTCGGTTTGTCGCCGTCCATCGTGATAACCGTTTTGTGGTCATTTTCGCCGTACACGCCAGACGTGACCGTGACGATGTGGCCGGGGATGTCGCTAACAAGGCTCAGGATTTTTTCGTCGTCCTTGCCCTTCAGCGCGGGTTGCGCGGGGACGCTGAATCCCCATTCTGATATGCCGCCCTCGGAAATCAGGATCGGGCCGCCCGCGCGCGAGAGCGTCCGCTTGAACACGCCGTAGGTTGGCTTGCCGCCCTGGTGAACTTTCACAGGGCGCATGGGCAGAATATTTTCGACCCTCAAAAATCCGGTGACTTTCGTTATCCGCTCTAGGTATGCCTTCACGCCTTTCGCTTCGCCTGGCGTCCGGTCGGAAAAATGTTTCCGCAGGCCTTTGAGCGCCGCCGGGCTGATCGTCTCCATCTGCTTAAGCATCCGTCGTTGATCCGGCAATGAAAAATGAACCAGCGGCCACCATGCTTCGCCGCCCTCCAATGTCGAAGTTTTTGCGAGGTGGCCTGCGGTTTCTATCTGTGTTTGGATAGAGTACATCGCGGCGATAATGTTCGTTTGGTTCTGTCCCCATGTCAGATCGTCCTGCCAGATAGTCTCCGCGAGTCGCAGTCCTACATGGACAGGAAAGAGCGATAGTTCAAGCGCCGTCTGGTACTCGCCAAGATCCTCTTTGTCGAACTGATCGAACAGGATCAACCGCGCGAGGGGATCGCCCATGTTCGCGTAATCGTTCAAGATGTACCCGATATAGCCCATGTGGAATGCGCCGCTCATTAGATGCGTCCTCCGATCTGATATGTGACGACTTGTGGGTGGAGTAAATGAATAGGATTCAGGTAAGCGGCCTTTTGCCGTTTGTTCAAATCCCCGGCAGAGAACCCCCTGAATCGCAAAAGGATTTTGACCGGGATCCCGTCATCGAAGTCCGCCGCGCTCACGGTAGTGAAGCGCTGGTTATCAGATGTGGAGCGGTCATTCGGAATCTGGATTCCAATGTCAAGAATCGAGTGATTGCTGAAGGAATCCATTGATATTCCAATCTCGTCGCCCATGAAGGAATCGCGGAAAGACCGGCGCCAGATAGTCGCGCGCTTTCCCGCTCTATCATGCCACAGCTGATAGCCGATCGAAACTTCCATATTGTTTTTTCGCTCTTTCCCCGGGCGCGTCCACAGCAGGTCTCCCTCGTAGTCCACGCACACTGGCGCGCCTGGCCGGATGCCTAGAGTGCTGGTAGTCGCCAGCGTGTATATGAGCGCGCCGGGATCATCAGGGATCGCCGTCCGGGTAGTGACGCTCGCGAGTCCGAAGGCTGGCGTCGTGAGTGGATTGAGCGCCTGGTAGAACGAATAGCCTGGCGGCGCGGATCCGCTGCGCCATACTACGGGTACGGCGTCCTCGGTGTCGGGGGTGTCGTGGTGGACTATGCCGATAGAGTGATCGTGTCTGGGAAGCGCCTTAACCGCCGCGCCGCCATGCCAGCCGACGCTCTCGCCGGCCTTCCATGCCAGCGCGGGTGAGGGCTGAGGGACATAGACTAAATCGCACTCTATCGCTACCGCGATACGCGCGCCGCGTTTCCCAGATTCAAGCGCGAACCCCAAGCGCCCGCCTGTGTCCACTATATCGCCCTTGCGGACTACGCCAGGCGCCGTCCACTCTACGCTAGTCATAGCGCGCGAGTGCGGAAAAACCTTTTCTCCTGCCACTACAACCCCCTCACAGCTGCCAGCGCGTCCCATGTCACGACGGTAAATCCGTCGGGGTAGGACACAGGGTAAGCCACTGCCACCTCGTCCGTGTCGGGGTCGTCATCGTCATCATACGTCCGGATCCCGCCCGTAGAGACGTCGTACCCGTAAGCGGTCGTCCCGGCGCGATGCGGACGCCAAGCCGACTTTTCCGCGCTGGCGTAGATACCCCTTACGCCTGGGTCGCGCGCGATAGCGATGAAGCTTGCGAGGCGCAAGCGGTATGCCGCCAGATTGTTGTTATTCGGCTGGCGCTTGGCGGCGGCGAGCAACTGCTGGATCCCGCGTATGTTCGGCTTGAGCAGCGCGTGCAGCAGGTCATCGCTCCATGCGTGTCCACTGTCAGTATGCGGCGAAAACGCTTCCTCAGCTAGAACGCGTTCCCAGTCAAGCGCCTCTCGCTCAACCGCGTCCTTGAAGTCGCCGATATCTTGGGCTACCTGCTGAGCGTTAGTCAGCGGCGCGCGCTCCTGAACCCCATTCGCGTCGGTCCAATACCATCCCGGCGCGCAGTCGGGGTCCCAGACGTCGGAGTCGGTCTCGTCGATGTCGCGCAAGCGATTATTGATGTATGTGCCGACGCCAAAACCCGCGCGCCGTAGTCCGGGCGCGGTTGCGTTGATCCCCACTATCAACGCAGCGTCAGTCAGCGCGAAACCGTCCACAGGATCCAGCGCTACAAATATCGTCATTAGACCAGCACTCCTTGCGCCATGCGCGTCACCGCTAGATCGAAGTACGGCTTGTGAATCTCGATGCCGACATAGCGTCGTCCGTGATCCTTTGCCGCTCGGAGGGTCGTTCCTGAACCTGCCATTGGATCTAGCGCTATATCGCCGGGGTTACTCCAAGTCAGGATATGATCTACCGCGAGGCGATAAGGGAATGTCGCCGGGTGCTTGTGCGCGTCTGTGTATCTAGGATGCGCCTTACCGAATCCAGCGTCATATGTCCAAACGTTGTCGCGCTGTGTCATTTCAGGTATACGGTAGCCATTTTTTAGAGGTTTAGTTTCGCCGTTCTTCTCCCTGTAAGTTGTAGAGCCATGGAACTGCCCGCCATTTTTTGTCTTTACGTCGGCGATTATGTTGACGGTTTTGGGAGACCCGAACACGAACATGAAAGCGAATCCATTTTGATGTCGATTCTTCCAAGCCCTCCCGCCTACCCGCTTCCGGTACACCATCGTATCATGCAAGGGCAGCCCCCGTTCCATAAAGTGCAGCGCTTGCTTGAATGACGCGCCCGTTTTGCTTCTGTCTTCCACTGTATCTTCGACAATCCAGACCAGCGCGCCGCCTTCTGCCAGCGCGGAGACGCAAGCATCGGCGACTCGCTCGAAATCAAATTGATGCCCTCCGTAGTCGCGGACATTGCCATAGGGAGGGCTGGTGACAATCAAATCGGCTTTGATTCCCCGCTCTGGTATCACATCCGCGGCGTCTCCACAAAAAATATCGCCCGCGTCGCCGTCCTGAAACCAGTGCATTTTACAACCCCCGCAGCGTGAAAACTCCCCGCGTATTCGTCTGGTAGTGAGCGTAGGCGATGCTGCGGACGCGCCCCGAATCGCCGTCCGTCCCCGCCTCGAATCGCGCGATGAACCGAAAGCCTTCGCCAAGCGCGTTTTGGTCTTTCCTGATATAACTCCCCGCGTCTTCAGGAAAGCCAAAGACCATGTTCCCCCGCAAGTCCTGCCACTCATTGCCAAGTCTACCATAGACATTTATCTCATCGGAAGCTATCGCGGGAGTGATGCCGATGTAACCGTCGGAGTGAGTGAACGACGCGTAGATCCAGCGGTAGTCGCTCGGCCTGAAGTCTGTATCAAACCGGCCGTAGTTGCCGCCCGGCTGTCCGCCCAGGTAACGACTGGCGATCAGTCGCCAATTTCTGTCTATGTAGTGGTGATCGTGATCAAACGGAAAATATGACCACGCGCCGTCGTCTAGCCGCATCCTCACCCACTGGTCACCATCCTGTCTGGGGTGATGGTACGCGCCGTTCTCCGTCGCGGAGAACTGGATCTGGAAGGACGGCGTCGGGATAGTCTGCGTGGGCGCTGTGGACGCGACAATGAACGAATCGAAATCGATAGTCCATGTTCGGTTGATCTGGTTGAAATCCGCCGTTGTCGCCGCGTAGTAAAGCGTGTCGTCGCCGGGCGGGTCGTCCTCGGCGGCGCGAACCCAAACCGTTCCATCGGCGAGCGTGTCGTGAAAGCCGTCGTAAGAGATAATGTCAGCAGCGCCCGGCGCGTCCGGCGCGGACGCCGAGCGCGTCTTGTACGCCAAGCGATGAGTTAAATCAAAAGATCGAATTTCGGCGATGCGCCTACCGAGAAGACCGCCCGTGTAAGCGCTGAAGTCAATATCCACGCTTACATCGAACTGCCCCCCGCCAAGAGGGATGAAAAATTGATGGGGGACGATGAGCACTTGGTTGGTCTCAGTGCGTCCTATGATTATCTCGCGGTAAGCGCCGTCGCGCTCGCTGTTAGTCCTCAGCCGCAAGCCAGTTGTGGGCGGCGACAGCGTGTCTCCCGCTTCAGCGGCGGTGAGTTGGTGCCAGTCGTCCGCGAATATCGAATAGATATAATCGATAGTCGGTTCCCGGTTTGTGATGTCGCGGAGCTTCAGTGTGATGGTCAGCAGATCTGCTGTGGAGAGAAAAGCTTCCGTGAAGGCGTTATTCGCTGGCAGCAGCGCGACATTGCGCGGATCGGTGAAGCGCCAGCCCGTTGTAAGCATGGACGCCTGAGCGAGATCCAGTGTGATTTTGTCGCCGATAAGCTCGCCGAGTTCGGTCAGAGGAACGCCTACGGTATCCTCTGTCATCGCGTGCGCTTTAGCGACGCCATACAACGGATTTTGGTTATCGTAGCGCCTCTCGATTGCGCCTAATCGCGTCATTCGCCTACCGCCCTTACACAGGCTGTATCAGCCTATATGACAAGCCACACCCTTCAAATCCGCCACGGTGGCGGATTTAGCATGCGTTTCCGTGATACTACGGCGTCTCTACTATTGTGAATACGAATGTTTCAGGGTCCGACCCTCGGTTGCCTAGCGTCCCCATGCTATATGTCCGCATGTCAGTCTGCCTGTCCCACTCGTCGACTTGCTGACCGCCTTCGCCGATGACGGACTGCAAGATGTGGCCTGCCGGAAGCGTGATAAATCGATAATCTCTGCCCCGCGCTTGCGCGCCGCGCAAGATAAACGCTTGACCAACTGGCACATCTAGCCCCGTGCTTCCTCTGGGGCTGCTCCCGTCAGCGTTGCCGCTATGCCCCCATGTAACGCTGACCTCAGCCGCGCGCGCGGCGGCGCCGATGCGATTGCGAAACGCAAGCGCTTGCGCGGGAGTGTCGGATTGCAGCCATGCGGGTAGGATGCTGTCATCGGTTATCGTGTGCCCTTGCGACGTCACTATTCCGATAGCGGCGCGCCAAGCGGCTTGCTTCACCGCGTCGCCCGCGTCTATCTGCCCCGATGTGATACCGCTAGAGGGCACTAGCCGCGCGATGACAGCCGCCGCGAGTTTCGCAGCCTCGATACTTCCGTCGGGGATGATGTACTCGAAATCCGCGTAAGATCCGCTGTTCTGCTGTATCTCTACGCGGTAACTCCCGGTCGAGGGCTCCTGAGTGGTGACGCGGCGCGCGCGCGCCTGCGCATCGGCTAGGTAGTAGTAGCTGTGTCCAGGTTCAGCGTTCTGCGGGCTACCTATCCGCGTCCACTGCTCAGAGGCGCCAGGGTAAGCGGCTGAGACGCTGCCATTGACCAGGACGGCGGCGCGCCACCTGGACGGATCCTGACCGTCGTCCAAACGCAGCAGGATGTAATGATCCCCCGCCGCCGGGTTGCCGAAGGAAAACGCGCCGTGAACGTCTTGCCGCTGCGTCGGCGCGGCTGAGACGAATCGCAGGCCCGCTATATGCCGCGTGATATAGACGGCGTCGGGGTACGCCCACTCAGGCGTTCCGTCCGTGAGTCCTACCGCGTCCAGCTGGAGACGCAAATGCGCGAGCTGAAGCTCGGCGGCGCGGATCTGCGTTTCGAGATAAAGAATCCAGTCGTCGACGCTGTTGCCGCTGGGAGGCGGGACAGAAACGCTTGAGCGGACTTCCGCAGCGAGCGCTATCGGCTGCGGATTCGCCGTGCGCAGGCCAGTAGGGAGTTGGATAGGATTCGACTGAACGGGCAGCGTAGGCATTTTATGTGCTGACCTCTATCACAGTGCCATTGTAGTCGCTGCCAACTGCGTTAGCGGCGGCGAACAGGTAGAATCTGTACTCCACCGACGGCGCGCCCAGCGACCTTGTCACGGCGTCGTCTATGGTCGCCGTGATGTTGAATCCGTCTTGCGTCCAGCGCACTGGCTGAAGATCGGACGAGGGGACAGCCCAATAGAGGCGGTGCATGCCAGCGCCTATCCCGCTGACCGTCCATTGCCCGGCGGCTCCATGCCGCGCCGCTATATCATCGTCCGCGAACGCTATGTCACCGGCGTCCTCGGCTGCGGCAATCGCCCCGAAATGCGTTTGCATCGTCACCGCTTGCGCCTGAATCCTAAAGTCCTGGTAAGCAACCGGGGCGTCTGTTCCCGGAGTCTGTCCGTCCTCATAGACCTCAGCTCGGATGGTGTAAATGTCCCCCGCGTTCGCGAGCGCCGTATTGTCCGGTATGCTTATCTCCCCGCTTGCATGGTCGTGGTTGCCAGTGAAATCCGTAGCCGCTATAAGAACAGTAGGGTTGTTTGGCGTTTGCGCCGTCCCCCGAAAGCCGACTATCCGCGCCGCTTCGACATGCCCCGTTTGCCCCAGTCTGAGCGTGTAGCGATACGTCTCGTCGTTCAAGTCTGTCCCAGGCGCGACGCGCTCAGGCCCGGAGACGTCAAATGTCGTGATAGAGGGCTGAACGCCAATCAGCGCCGACTGCGATAGGTAGGTAAACCCCGTCTCGTCGGCTTTTCGGACGAGCACATGCATCCTGTTAGCCGCCGCCTGCGCGGGAAGTCCGAGCTTATCCACTACCTCTGCCAGCGTGTACGGATCCAGCGCGGCAGGATCCAGCGTGTCGAATTCATCTGTGTCAGCGCCGATACGCACGAGGTGTCTTGCGGTCGGCGCGGCGTCTATGCCGTCTAGGTCGGTAGGCTCAACGCTGGTGATGCCGCCGCCGCTGTCGCTATCGCCGGCGGCTACTGTCCCCGGCTGCCAGCGCGAATTCGAAGACGACCATACTAGCGCCTGCCCATCCGAGGCGCCGCCTTGCGGGAGATTCGTAAGACTCAGGACGCCCAGGACATAGGATGCGACTACGGACGCGCGGACGCCGCGCGCGCCCCCGTCTGAGTCATCTCGGATCGTGAAGGCGTCGTTAGCCGCGAGCGCGGTAGTCGGGTCAACGACCGCTACGATACGAACAAAGGATTCGGCCAGCTGGCGCGCGGTTATGACCTTGTTCCCATTCGAGTCGGACACATCCTGGAATAGGATCCTGTCATTCGACTGCACGACCGTTTCAAGCGCTGTTACCGCGCTGACAGTGAATGAGGGGCCAGGTTCGCCCCTCGCGCCCGCGGCGCCTGCAGGCCCCTGAACTGCGTCCGTGCGCGGCGCCCAGTCAGCAGCCGCATGCGTGGAGTCGCCGATGTATGTTTGGAACGTCGGATTGGCGGCGCTGCCTAGAATGATCGCTAGCGAGCGATCTGTGATGAACTGCTGTAACCGCGCCGCGCCGTTAGCGGCGTCGGTGAAATATGTGTTGCGCGCGGCTGCGTTGGCGAAAATATCAGGGGGGCGGCGAAGGTGAAGGCCGCCGCCGCCGCTTCCCGCGCCTATCAGCGTGGCGCTGTCAGTAGCCATTTTGACTCCTATGGAGCGCGGGCGCTATCGAGCAGGCGCGCGACTGCCCCCGCGCTTCCTCCCGTGAGACGATAGGGTATCTCGGCCTGGGAGTGAAACGCTTTGACGCCCGACGCGGTGAATGTGACGTCGGTGTCTTGCCATGTCGTCGGGCTGCCGGGCTGCTGAATCTGAAGCGTCCAGGTTCCGCCCGCATGTCTCGAGAGTTGGATAAGCGCCGTTCGGCCTGGCGCATGGAATTCGCGCCCTGTGGTCTGCGTCGCCGCGAGTATGTCAATCGCCATTACATCCTCTCATAGCGGCCCTTCCCCTCCACCGCGCCACACATGCTGCCGTTGCGAAAGAGCCGCCAGAAGCAGTATAACACGAACGGTAATTCCTGATTCTCACCGCATGTTTGCGGCCGCAAGATATGCGTTGGTCATATACGGACTAGAGTATGTCTGATAACCCGATATTCTAGCTTGACATATAATCCATCCTTCATGTTGCCCCACATCATCACTCCGAGCGTCGGCGAAGGCTGCCCAACTTGTCGGCGGGGATGTATCGAACAAAAGCCGCTTTTGCGTTCCAACCTCGCTTATGATAGCTCCACCATTAACTACCGCCGAAATGTCTGCTCCAACGTAATTATCCCTGAAAACGGCGGGCGCGTCAGGCGCCAGACCTAATGTTGCGTTCACCCCATATTGGAAATACCGCCCAATGCCGGAGCTGAAAAATGGCTGCGTGATAGTCAGATTCACTATCGCGGCGCGAACAGGCAGGGAAATAATTTCGTCTCCCATATCAGATGTCAAGACAATACGGATGTCGTAAATATTTTCGGATGGAACCAAAAATGTATCCGTTAAATACCCATTTTCTCCTGGTCTCACGGTTTTTGCTGTGGTGTAAGCGCCTGCCGTATGCAATTTATACTGGATTTTGTATCCAGTAAGTCTTCTGTTCTCCTGTCCCCCCGTCCTGGGGAGGTAAAAGTATATACTGACTTCCTTTCGCATCACGGTAGCGATGCTTAGGCCAATATTCTCATGCGTTCCGACCTCCCGTATTAGCGTTCGCATTTTCAGTCGGTTTCCACTCACAGCCTCATAGGATGTATTTATCGCTTCTCCTGGGACGAGTTCTGATCCGTCGTAAAAAGCCACTTCCGTGCGACTCCCATAATACAGCGATCGAAGAATGCCTGCTTCTTGCCTACTGGCGCTAGACGCAAAAAGACCTAGGTACCCTAGCGTGTCGGCGACACGAAAACGCTCTTCATATAGATTCGCTAGAGATGTCAGCACTTCACTAATATATATATCCTCTACAAATTCCAACGACTCCGTGAAAGGTAATGTCCCCTCTCTGTTGATAGAATCTTGGTTTACTTGTGATGCCCCCCCGAACCGTATGGAGTTTGCCAGTAGAATATTTTCAGGACGCGAGACAGTAAATTTTATCAGGCTGTCAATAAATCTCCCGCTTCTTTGTTCCGCGCTGAAAACCAATTCTGAAGCGGACGCATGAGCGCGCGAATGTATTTGCAGCGCGCCGTTAGGCGCTTCGGACAGATATGTGTTTGTGTTAAGGCACAATCTGTTCACAGCGCTTAAAAGACTCTCGCCTGATTTGCCTAGAATTTTTGGCGTTGTTGAATTTCCGACTAACGCGACTACATCTGTTTCTATCTGAACTCCACTCAGCCCAGCAGCGGCAAGTAAGTCGCGTGATTTTTGATCCAGAGAATTTCCTCTTACAACAGTGACGTCGTTAGCGAGTTTGGCTGACTGCAATTTGGACAGATTGCCAATAGCGGTCAATTTTAGTCGCTTGCGCCGCCCTTGCTGAACTATTTCAGGGGCGCGCGCCGTACCTGTCCACAGCGTGATGCCGTCCCACAGCATGCGGATGCCGTAGCCCGTCTTTATCTCCGCGTCGTCGTCGTCCAGCGTGAGCAGCGCTGTAAGCGATCCCGCAGCCGCCTCTATCAGCTGCGCCGATTGCGGCACGCCGTAGCTGGCTTTGCAGCGCAGCGCGCGCGCGCTGATATCCGTCTCGAACGTTCCATCCCCGTCCGTGTCCAGCAGCAGCGAAAGCGTCATACGGCATACCCCCTCAGCCGCGCCTTCACAACAGCGTCGGCCGCCGCGTCAACGAAGTCGTCAAAGACATAAGCGCCTTCGTTGACATGGATGTGAATATCGCCGCCCATAGCGCCCGCGCGGACGCCTCCCGACATTGCGGGCGCTACATCCCGGAAGGCTGCCCGCATAGTCGCGCCAAGACGCGAAAGGGGCAACACAATCTCAGGCTCCACCTCGGCGAGCAGCGCGCGAGTCGGATTCGTGAATATCCCGCCCGCGTGAGCGCCATAGGTATCACCGTGTTCGTCCGTGCTACGATCGCCCGAACGCTCTCTACGCTCGCGCTCACGCGCGCGCTCTTTTCTGCGTTCCTCCGCGTCCTGGCGTCTGACCCAATCTGGATCGCCCTGACCTGGCAATGTCGGCGGCGCGCCCGTGTATTCATGCCCCTGATACCCCGGGAACAGACCAACGAAATTGTCCTTCCCCGTGCGGTTGCCCTCGTCGTCTCGCCCCTGAACATCGTGCGTTCCGCCAAATCCGACGTAATTTCCTTCCGCGTCGTAAGACAGCGAGTAATGTCCCTCTTCGTTGAGCTGCGACACATCCGCGTTACTCGCCCAGTTCGCTAGAGGATCGTAAGTTGAACCGCCGGGTTGAGCGCTATTCCAACTCGCGACTGAAGCGGCTATCCTTCCGTCCAGCGCATTTAGCATCGTCTCCCAGGACTCGCTAATCGCAACCCCGGCCGCCTGGTACATGTTGACGATGTTCGATGTATGAACGCCCGTAGTCTCCTCTAGCTTAGCCAAGTCAGCCGCGATGCCTTCCGGGCCTGCCTCCGCTTCGATGTTCGCCGCCATGTCGCTCACGGCTGTATCTATATCGGCAACATCCGTTTCCATATCGCCAAGTGGCGTAGATGCGTTGGTCTGCAGCTCTCCAATGACCGTAGGAATATCGTCCCTGGCGTCTCCAAATGTCGTCTCCAAATCGCCGACGGCTGTATCTATATCGCCGACATTTGAGGCAATGTCGGCAAGAGGCGTTTCAGTATTTGTGTTCATCGCTACGGTGTCGTCTTTGATCTCCCCGGTCTTCGCCTTGACAGCCGCCGCCGTAGCGTCGGCCTGCTCCTTGAGCGTCTTGTAGCCCTCTTCGACGTAGCCGACTTCCTCAAATGACTCGTCCGCGTACTCTACGATTTTCTCTGTGTTCGTCATCCAGTTTTCGCGCAGTTCATCTAGCGCCGACTTGCCCTCCGTCGACATAGTAGTAGTCGCCGTCTCCATGTCTGACATAGCCTGCACATAGACGACCGCTTCAGACTTCGCGGTTGACGCGAGCTCCTCAGCCGCAGTCTCGACCTTGGGGAGCTCGAGTTCGGCGGTCTCTGATGTGTCCTCTAGCGCGTCGGGAACCTCCACGCCGAAGAGGCCCAGGACGGGCCCGGCTATGTCTAGTATCCTCTCGGCGACGCCTTGAAATTTTTCCTTGATCCAGTCCCATGCGATGCCCCAGACTTCGGATATGTACGATATGCCCTTGACCAGCGCGCCGCCCGGAAGCAGCCAGCCGAGTTTTGAGGAATATAGCCCGGTGATGAAATTAACCGGGCCCTCGAATGCGGATTTCACCTTCGGCCAAATCTCATCCCAATTTTTCCACAGATAGATAGCCGCCGCCGTGAGCGCGCCTATCGCGGTGATGACCAGCCCGGCGGGGCCTAGCATAAAGCGCAGCGCGGCGCCCGCCGCGTACATAGCCGTTGACGACACTCCAAGCGCGACGCTCTTTGCCGTCTGCGCCGTAGTGAAAATCGCGGTTTGAAGCGACACGCCTTTCATCGCCGTCGCCATTTGAGCCATGCCTAGCGCGCCCGTCCCAAGCGATGCGCCGAATGTCGCCATGGGGCCGACCGTGTTTACGAGGCCGCCCGCGAACTCGCCGACTCGGATTTTCATCATCTCTATCTTGTCCGCCGCGGTGACCGAATGTCCGTACATAGTCTCAGTGGCGCCGGATGCGTTTTCCATAGCGGTCACGACGGCTTTGCCCGCCTCGTCTCCCTGGCGCGCGAAGGCGACAAAGCGCGTAGCGCCTTCCGCGCCGAGTAGCTCAGTCGCTATCCTCAGCGCTTCCGTCTCGCTATCCGCGTTTCGCAGCGCGGGAACGAGCGCCTCGAATACATCCTTGCCCTGCATCCCCGCCTCGGATGCCTCTCGAAACGCCCTGTTCAGTCCAGGCATTACACGACTTACGTCCACGCCTGCCATGTGCATCTGCGACATCAGCGCTACGGATTCGTCAAGCGAAAATCCTGCGGTCTGAAGGACAGAACCATAGGTCTGCGTAAGTCCTGACAGCTTCTCGATTTCGATTCCACTAGCCTGAGACGCGGCGACAAATCTATCGAAATAATCGCCGGCTTGAGACGCCTCGATATTGAAGAACGACATGGCGCGCCCGATATTATCCATCGCCGCGACGCCGTCCCCCCCGGTAGCCTCGGAATATTGGATAGCTTTCAGCGCCGTTTCTTCTAGCGCGTCGCCAGTCAGCCCGAATCGAGTGTTCAGGTCAGCTATCGCAGACGACACCAACTCCGCGCTGGCTGTGGTCTGCCCAAACAGCGTGTCAAATGACGCCTGCAGGCCGAGCAACTGCTCGCCCGTAGCGCCCGTCCCGGCCTGAATAGTCCCATAGGCCGTATTTATATCTTCAGACGCTTTGAATGCGGCGGCGCCAATCGCCGCTAATCCAAGCAGCGCGCCGCCCGCGAATTTTTGTCCGATCCTGTTGCCCTTTTTCTCAACGCGCCCCTCCGCCGCGTCCAGATCGGCATCAAGTTTCGTAGCGTCCGCGCCGACTTCAACTATCAGGTTGCCAAGCTTGCCCATTACCATTTTTCTGCCCCACTTCGTCCAACATCCATTCCGGCAGCATCCCAAGCATGTAGAATTTTCTTATCCATTCGTCACGTGACATTTCTTCTTCGTCCGCGGCAATGGACGGCGCGTCTCCCGATGCCAGATCTTCCCACTCTGAAAGCGTCTGCTCCGCTTCCCGCCCGCGCATAGTGGCGCCGATCGCATTGTAGCGCCAGATTGCATGCCTTGCGTCAAGCCGCGCCGTATCGGAACGGTAGCGCTCCAAATCGCGAATAGGCGTAGTCTCAAACTCTTCCGCGTCTATCCCGTAGTAGTGTCTGAGCGTGCTCCTGAAGAGTCCCCAGTCTACATCTCGATCGAAGCGGTCGTCTGAGTCGCGCTCGGTTCTTCCCTTGTCCAAAAAAAAAGGTGAAGCGCCGCTATCGCGTTTTGCGGAACTCGATCCTGAACATCTTCGGGAATCGGATCGTAGAAAATAAGAACAAGGATTTTCTTGCTTGCCCGCATAGCGTCTATGACGCTGATATGTCCGTCTGCGTTCACGCTGATACCCGCTTTGCGGGCGGCTGAGCGCGCCGCCGCTTTAGCGCGCTCGATATCCACGCCGTCCGCATCGACTACAAGCGCGCGACGGGCATACTCGAAGGCGTCGAGGTAAAGTTGGAGCTCCATAAGTTCGCGCAGCGACAAATCGTCCTGGTTGCACATCGCATAGAGTTCGCCGGATTTGTCTGGCAGATAGAACTTTTCTCGCTCCACATGCCCCATAATTTCGGCAACGGTTCTTATCGCCATATCTCACCTCATAAAAAATCACGCGCCGTAATGCGGGGTGTTACGGCGCGCGTGAGCATTCATCGATTCAAATCGGTTTTATGTCCTGCTGCGAGCAAGCCATTCTATCGCAAACTCCACATATTCAGGATTGAGTTCTATGCCTAAGTAATCCACGCCCAATTCTTGCGCCACAACGCATTCAGAACCCGACCCCGCGAACGGTATAAGCACACTTCCATCTTTGCCTTTAATCCTTGATTTAATGAGCCGCCTCGTGAGTTTCATAGGCTTTTGGGTTGGGTGCTTAAATGTGTCATGTCCCCGATGGTCATTCAGGTCAGCCGGAGGATACAACGTCCTATCGCATGACCTACATAGAAACCATCTCTCAGAGTGCCCAGCCCCACCAGAGAGCGCGGGAATCTTCATGACATCACGGGGAAGCGCACCGCCTTTATGGGCATTGTAATGAAGCGTTCGCTCCAGCCTGCTATACCGCGAAGGCGTGGCCGGTCTTGTCTTGCCCGCCATACTGAGAAAATGTGCGGTGTAAGGCTCTCGAATTTGGTCAACCTCGAGGCTCGGTCGGTTTTCTCCAGTCTTCCACAGGCAAAGAATTGTTTCGTGAGACCTCTGCCAGAACCTCGATTGCGCTACCGTCTTGTTCGTGTAGTGCCATACCAACCATCGCTGTTCGTTGACCGGATAAAGAGCAGATATGCGAGCCATTATCTCAGGCAATCCATACAAGTAGATCAAGCCGTCGGGCGCAAGAAGGTTAAAGCACTCTGATATCCACTCGCCAACCCATTCAATGTATTCGTCCAAAGGCAATCTGTCATTGTTATTCCCAAAGTCTTTCCCGATGTTGTATGGCGGGTCTGCGATGATGACATCAAAGATTTCTTCGCTTGTCCGCAACTCGGGGAGAATATCGATAACGTCCCCTTCGATTATTCGGTTTTTACGTCGCGTCTCCACTCTTCGCTATCACATATCCCGCTTGAGCCGAGCTGTGATCCAGCAAGCCGAATGTCACTGGCAAAATCTGTTTGGTCTTCACTCGGCGAAACTCGCCGAGACTGACTACGTATACCCGAGGCCACCACCAGTACATGTCATTTTCCGACGGCATGGACAAGGCGTAAGGCGCGTTTCCCTGAAGCAGAAGCGCGTACTTTTTCACGCGGAATCCTCTGTGCAGATCAACTCGCTTGGTGCCAATACTCCCCGAACCAGGATTCCGCGTAGTGACCGTCTTGCCCAAAAGCAATCCGAGCGTGTCTATCGTAGCGTCGTAAATATCGACCGCGATGCGATAGGATTCTTCTGTCCTGTCCGCGTCTTGGGGAAGTGTGCTTTTGAGCGTCATCGTCTCTTCGATAGTCTCGCTCATAGTCATCCGAACGCCGTCGTTCGTGTACTGCGAATCCCCGAGCTTAGACCATGCCCCGCCTGGCGCTTGCGCGGGCGCTGGCGCCGCCGTTCCCTCCGCCGCCGTCCACAGATGTACCCTGCCTGCCAAAAGTTTTTCAGACATATCACCACCTCTTATCTGCGCTTATCCCCACCTGTCGTCTGACACGCCTTCTGACACCTCGACGTTCCAGGACTGAACGAAGTAAAATCTACGGTCTATATCATCATAGGCTTGAGTTGGCATAAGCGTTTCAGTCGCGCCGTGAAAAAAACCTTCGCCCTCAACCATTCTACGCTCCGCGCGCTTGAGCACATGCCAAATTTCCATAGCCAATCTTCGCGCGCCGAATACTGGCCCCCTTTGCCTGTCAGGGTAGCATAGAATATCTACGCTAAATGTCTCCACCTCTGCGAATCCGCTATCAGGGATCCCGCCTGATAGCCTCACCTGCACGGCGGGATAAGACCTCTGATCAGGTAAGGTATCAGCGTAAATCTCGCTATCGATTTCGCCTTCAAGCAGCGCCTTCACCACGCCCACAGGATCGGTCAGTTTACGCGCCATAGTAGTTGCCTATCGCTTCCGCGATTTTCTCGGGCGTAGCCTCTTCTCTGAGCGCTGGCCGAAGATACGGACGGCCGTAAGGCCCGAATTCTTGGTCGAAAGCATAATGGATATCGTAACTCCCCACTTCAGCCGTCACTTTCTTGCCGGAGCGCTTGGCGCGTTGAGCTTGAATGCTGGCCCTGAGATGGCCGTAGCGATACTTCGCCTTAGGGATCGCTACCCGGGCCACATTCCCGGCGATTGCGCTCACGCCCTCAATCATCGCATGATTCAGCAGCAGCGAATCAACTTCGCGCCTGTTACTTTCATACGCCATACGACACATCCTGTAAGCGCGTGATTTTGTACGCGCGCCCGCGCAAAGTCGGGCCGGCGAACATACCAGAACGGATCAGATTTCCATTTCGATCGCTCACCGTTACCCTGTCGTTGATAGCTATCTGTCCGTCAAGGTGAAGCAACCGATAATCCTCTTCGCCTAGCGCGCGGTCTCCGCTTCGCGTCGCCTCGGCGCCCGCGCGAAGCAAAAGACATTTCAGATCGGCGTATGGAACGCTTGTCGTTTCCGTCCAGTCCGAACCTGAATTGTCCGCGCCGCTCCTGACAACCTCGGCGCGATGCGCCAGCCGCCTTGCGACTACCGCTTTCGCCGTCACGTCCGGAAGACTCCATACCGCACACCGCTCACATTGCTAAATCGCACTTTGAGAAATCGCCCATAAACGCCGCGCAGCCCGATAAGTTCCTCGGTGTTCCTGTTTATTTGAATCTGAACATCCGAAATCGCTAACCCCTCCACTGTGCCAGGGGTGATTATCGTCAACATAGTGAGCGTCGAGCCACCGCGAACTAGGATGAATCCGTTCTCATCATTCGGCGTGACAAAGTCGTCGGTCGTGTTGAGCGCGACGGTAGTTGACGACGTATAAAATTCAGGCACGATCCCATTAGGCGAAAGCACCTGCATGGGTATGTCAATCTCAGCCATTTTTGTTGTCCCCTCTAAGCGCTTACCGCGTCTTGCCCATTCGCGCCCCTAACCAAAAGCGCAAATGTCGCGGCTGTCAGATATGTTTTATATCGCCGCGCGTCAATTTTGATGTCCGCGCCCGCTACCACATGCGCAGTAATATCCACAGCGCGCAGCGTGAAAGATGACGGCTGCGCCATTCGTTCTGGAATCGCCCAGTACAGACGATAGAAACCAGTGGAGGGGATGCCGGAGACGCGCCAAGTTCGCGTAGCGGTCTCGCCCTTTGCGATGTCGGTCTCATCAAAATCTATCGCGCTTGCGTCCTCGTCCGCCTTCACGAATCCAAAGTGCGCGTATCCTACTGACTCTTGCTCATACGGCGAGCGAACAGTCGTCTGTAATCGGCGCAAGACGCGCCGGCGCTCAGCGTAGTAGTTCGGAAAAGATGTTTCGCTCAAGCCTTCGCCAAGCGAGACTGACTGCATACCGCTATACACCATAGACAGGCGCACAAGGTCTATCAGCGCGCCCTTGCGCCGCGAAAGCGCAAGGGCGGTGTTCGGGTCGGCTGCATCCGTCGGATGCGCTCCATACTCGGCGATTATTTCAGCGTCCGCCTCGTCGACAAAAATCTCCAGCGCCTCTTCTAACGCGAGCTCGGACCCCACTATTTCCCCTATCGATTCTGTGGTGAGAAGGGATGACGCCATGACTAAGCCTTGTCCACTAGCGCTTTCACGGGGTCAGTGCCAGCGTCCAGCATCACCGAACCGGAGCGACAGAATGCGATGACACCGATCTGTCCGGACTCGATATATTTTTCGTCCAACCTGAAGAGTTGGACTTCCATCGCGCGCCGGACAAAAAACTTGTTCATCGCGCCGAACAAAAGCGCTTTCGTTCCCGCGCTGCCATTCAAGTCCGACATTTTGTCGTTCTCGAAGCAAGGATGTCCGTGAAGCATATCCGGCGCGCCCATCTGTGGATTCCGATGCCAGATGGGAAGCCCGTTTTCATCCCGCAGCTTCATCAGTCGTCCAGTCATTTTCCTGTTGTACATCCATGAACCCATGTCCGCGTATGCGGGATCAACGCTTGTCCAGAGGTCTATCACATCGTCATATGCGAGTTTATTGCTCGTCGTGACCGTCTTGCCAGTCGACGCCGCGGTGACGATGCCCTGCGGCTGATTCGTCCCAGTCCCATTCGTGAAGAATGTCGCCTCGACGCGACCGAGGCGCTCACCGAGCAAGTTGCCCAGGGTTTGTTCCATATTGAAAACCGAGTCCTGCAAAAGCTCAAGACTGATTTGCACGGTCTTGCTCGAGAATTTATAGACAGGAAGATTCACGCTTCCAAATGCCGGATCCTGCTCTGAAGCGCCGCCGCCTTCCGCAAGCAGCTCGCCTTCGTTCAAGACGTCGTTAGCGGTAGGCATAGCGAGTCCTGATCCGTCCATCGTGTTGATAACCGTCGCGACGGGTTCGACGCTGTTAAACCGCAGCCGATTCACCTCGAGAGTCCGCATGATAGCGTCGTCCACGGTGAACCCGCCGGCCGTGTTCGTCCCTACGGAGAGGTCTCGGACGCGCGGCGAACCATTCGCGTGCATAACCCCGCCGTCTTCGCGGCTGCGCCAACTCGGCGCCCCAAAGAAATCTTCACTCATTTGCAAAGTTATCATCTTGGCGTTTGGGACGGTCGAAGAGTCGCCATAGCCCTCGTGGTACGCGCCCATCAGGAAAGCGCGAATCCGCTTCGACTGGGTATCATCCGCGCCCGGGGACGCGCCGCGTATTTGTGGCGTCTGCGTATCCCCGCCGGCCTGAAGCCGCGCGTCCTCTACCCGTGTCGGCTGCGCGTCGGGTAGGGAAATAGCGCCGAATGCCGCTTCACGCTCACGCATAGTCAACTCGCGATCGACTACACCCTTGAACTTATCGGCGTCGGCGATCGCAAGTTCGTAGTTCGCGTTTTCCTCATCTGTCATCTCGCGGTTTTCCGCGTAAGCTGCATCAAGGATTTCACGCGCGCGCGCCATCGCGCCCAATCCGCTATCCCAAACCTCTTTAAGCTCCGGCATATTGCCCCTCCTTACATCTTCCTATGCTCATATTAGCACATCATGTCCCACGCGGGGGCGCTGCCACTGGCGCCAAGACAAGCGTCCCATTCGGATGCTCCAAATTCATTAACCTTTCACCCTCTTCAAATGATACGACATCGCCGTATCGTTCAATGCACACGGCATCTGAACGGGGCGCGCCATACATTCCGTCGTAGATCATCAGGCCTGTGAATGTTGGGTTTTCGCGGTAAATCTGCAAGGACGAAAACCGCTGCGCATGATGCGTCTCAGTGCGCGCGATAGTAAGCGCCCTATCCTCCACGCTGCTGAAGCGTCCGCGCCCTATCGACCCGACTATGCGCCTTGCGAGTTCATCTCCCGTTTCGCCTGCCATGCGCCCGCGCAGAAGGGCTGAGAACATATCCTTTTTAGCCCGCGCCGTGAGATCCAGCAACCCAAGTCGGCGCCCGCCCTCGGCGATGACTTGGCGCGCGAGGGAGTCAGGCAAACCCCATGAAAGTCCGAACTCGGCATTGATGATCCTGTTCACCTCCTCGGCCGCTGAAAGGTAGCGTCGCTCATAGACATCTCGCAAATCGGTTTCTACCAATTCGCGCATGCGCGAACTTTCTATCACCTGCTCAGCCCAAAGCTCGTCAGGATGCTGTCGCAACATAGCCTCGGCGCGCGGGTCAGCTGTAAGCGCGCGCCGAACAGCGCGCTCAACGGCGCGCAAGAAACGCCGCAATTCTTCAGTCCAGCCCGTGACTTGCTGCGCTTGCAAGGCAAGTTCCGCATCTGCCACAGACTGAGCATGGCTTGCGTCCTCACTCCCCGGCAGCATACGGCCCCGCGCGCTCCGCGCTCAAGGGCGCGTATAGATGCGATCCCGACGCGCCGCATAATAGTCGTCCAGCCCGGCAAGGCGGTCAGGAAACTTTTCCAGCAGCTCCCTAGCGCGCTCAGATATCGAAGTCTGAACCCATGTTTCATCGCAGACAGCCGACAGCGATTCCAATCCCATCCGATTAACAGTTACATAAAGCCCATCATCTCTATATTCAAAACTTTCGTCCAGCGTGTAGTAAATAAAGGATATGCCCTGAATATCGCGCCGCCGGACGAGAGTCAAAATCTCGCGTCCGTGCTGAGTGTCAGGAACATCCAGTTCAAAATACAGAGCGTCCTTTTCGTCTCTCAGCCGCAGCGTTCCGCTAGACAGGCGGCCAAGCAATTTCGTCCTGTCGTGCGCGTAGTCGAATCTTACATCGCCTAGCACGTGTTCGTACTGCACATCTGTTGCAATCATCTCATACCAGCCCTCATCCACTTCCGCGCGCGACCATACGCCCTTCACTATCGCCTTGCCCTCAAGCGTCGCTATCGATCCGGCGGGTAGGTCAGCATCCCGGACCCGAACGGTATCAGGGGTAAACCGAAACTGCCTACTCCGCGTCATCTGAGTCCCCCTGCTCGTCGCTGTCTGAGTCGTCATCTGAGTCCTCCTGCTCGTCGCTGTCTGAGTCGTCATTATCCACCAGCGAATCTTCCTGGACCGCTACCTCCATAGATTCCATGCCTTCGGCTGCGCGCACCTCGTCGGGCGTGAGCCAAGCTGGGCTGCCAAGCGCGATGCGATAAGCGCGGTAGCGATCCTCACGGCTTTCGACCCGGAGGACGTCGATATTGAAGCTGCAATGGTATCCCAGTCTTTTTTCAGCGTCAGTCAACAACTGGGAGTCAATAGCCGCCTCGAAGCGCGCCGCCCATGGCGCGATGGTGTTGTTGGAGAAATTTAGCGCCTCTTGGCGGGTATTGTTGTATGTCGAGCGTAGCAGATGATGCAAGCGCACAGGCGAAATGTCTAGTATGCGGGCAACATCTTCGATTACCGAATATCGCGCTTCAATAAATTGCGACTCATTCGGCATAGTCTGGGTGGGCACATATTTCACTCCACCGTAAGTGACCGCCGGGCGCTGGGCGTTTTTCCCTGTCTGACTGCGCGCGAACCCGCTCGCCATGTCCGACATCTCGTCGGCGGTCATATACTCACGCTCAGTCATAAGGACACCGGACGGCCGGCCGCTGTTCAAGAAAAATCCGAGCGCGTACTTGACCGCCTCTTGAGACAGCCCGAAGGTGTCGGCGAATTTTTGGAATATCGGTATGGCGTAAAATGTGTCATAGGAAAGCGCGGTTACACGAAATATCTCGTCGGCGGTAAGCGTCCGCGCCGTGTATGCCTTGCCCCCTGGCGCGATCACATTCGTTTTCCAGCGCAGCTCGCCGCCGAACGGTTGGAGAAATGTTTGGTCTGGCAGTCTCAGCTCAAGCCCGACTACACGCGCACCGAGCTTCACGCGCTCGGCATAGTGGTGGCCGAACATTATCAGATGCAATACCGCTGTGGATTTATAATCATAGGCATTGATGAATTCAGATGGCGAGCGGTTGAAAATCTGTGTTAGAAAATGGTCTTCGACTTCCTTGCCGTCTCTATCCATCACGCGGAGGGGCAGGGAAGCGAATGCCTGCGCTATGGCTTTCACGCCGCAGTCCATAGCGGGAATGGCGAGCGCCTGCTCGTAGGTCATCTGCAATCGGGGCATAGCGCCAAGCGCGCCGCTCCCAAAAGGCCGCCCTTGACTGAGCCATGGCAGCCTAGTAATCGCGCGCCGTATCCACCTTCGCATACCACACCTTCACACAACCCATATCAGCCTATATGACAAGCCATACCCTCCAAATCCGCCACGGTGGCGGATTTGGAATACGCCTGTTCTAAATATAGCGATAGCCGCCGTCCTCCCATGCCATTATACCCCCTTGGCGCGCAGACTGCTTTTTTAGCTGGTCGAGCGCGCCCACGAAGGCGTCCACCATATCGTCATGTTCGCCGCGTGGAAACTCGGTTGCCTCGTGAAGGAACATCGGCAACCAATCGGCGCGCTCAGGCAGCAACACATTTCCCGCCTCGATATATCCCGTCACCGCATTCGCGCGCGCGACCTTATCCGCGTCAACCCGGACGGGGACGATAGGAAGTCGGGGGGCGTCCGATTTTATCGCCGAGACTAGCGCCCTGT
This sequence comes from Chloroflexota bacterium, assembly GCA_011523705.1. Lineage (GTDB taxonomy): Bacteria > Chloroflexota > Anaerolineae > Aggregatilineales > Phototrophicaceae > UBA6055. The sequence goes on from WTGC01000189.1 coordinate 24,908, forward strand.
CTCCCATAGTCTGGGCTAGAGACTGCCCCGACGCCGCGTCCTCAACGTAGATTCGGACGGGCTGATAGCGCTCAGCCTGAGCTATCACCGCCCGCACAAGCGCAGGGAAATCCATTCGCCTGCGGAACATGTTCAGCAGCGCATAATCCGGCGGCGCATCGTACATCGTAGCGCAAGCCGAGTAGTCATTCTCCTGACCTGTCTTGAAAGCGGTGTCCCAAAACTGGATCACGCCGCGAGTTGGTTCAGGCAATGTTTCGTGAAAGCGCCACCAGTCAGAGAGGAATATAGCGCCGCCTTGACGGACAGGCCGTTGCTGGTAGAGCGCCGCGAACTCTTGGGGGCCCGACTCGAATCGAGCGCCACGCAAATAGGCGCTATCGTAGCGTTCTGGCCATAGCGCTGATCCCTCTTCACGCCCGAGGACGTCATCATCTTCAGCTAGGGCGGGAAAGCGTAAATGTTCCCAATCGTCGCCGAACTCGGAATCGTCCGAATCGCCGCTTTCACGATTGCCTAGCAGCTTGCCCACTAGATCGCCTTCATGCCAGCGCGTCATAACAACAATGATAGATGCGTCAGGCTCCAGCCGGGTTCGGGCGGTGGATCTATACCACTCCCATACCCTACGGCGTATGGTAGGGCTATCAGCGTCGGCGCGATTTTTGATTGGGTCGTCTATTATCAGCAGGTCGAAACCGCGCCCGGTCAGCGCGCCGCCGACGCCGGCCGCGTACACTCCACCGCCTTGCATAGTCTCCCACTCAGTCGCGGCGGCGCGCTCCCGCGATAACTCAGCGCCTATCCCGGGAGAAGCCATAAGTGTCGCGCGGATTTTCCGCGAATACAGCGCCGCTAGAGTCTGCTCATACGACGTCAAAGCGATACGCTTTGACGCATCGACCGCAAGCGCGTGAACGGGCGTCCAGTGCGATATCAGTTCTGATTTGCCGTGTCTCGGGGGGAGTGAGACTATCAGGCGTAGGGGGCGCGCCCATAGAGCGGCTACTCTATCGGATATGTAGTCTAGGTGAGCGACGCGCCGCCATTCGCCCCTCGACCATTTGCGCGCGGTCGACGCCGGGCTTGCCTTCCAAGCCAGCCCCGAAATTAGGGCGCTCCAATGATTATCCAGGCCTGCCATTTAGCCGTCCGCTTCCGGCAATGCCTCTACCCGCCGCGCCAGGTTTTCCAGCGCGGCGCGAGATTGGTCGTCACTCAATATAGCCTTCACGTCTATGCTCACGATTTCGCTTTTTACCGAACCTGAGTACTCGAGCTTGCGGTGCATCTGTTGCTTCCATTCGTCCGGCGCTCGATTGCAGAGCCAGAAAATCATAGACGGCACATTTCCTGAAACAGCGTTTTCCCATAGTGCATTTTCGACTTCCCCCAGGGCTTCCGTCTCGGCGTCCAAAACAGCCTTGCCGAACGCAGTCAGCCGTCCAGATTTGGTTTTCATCGCTGTGTAGAATGTCTGCTTGCTCACGCCCGCCGATCTAGCCGCCGCCGCGCGCAGTGAACCTCGGCGCAAGGCGTCGAGCGCAGCCTCTTTCCGTTCCGCAGAAAATCTCGGCATTGTTTTATATCCTGTCCATTCCGTCCAGTAAAATCTTGGGAGTGTGTTTCCGGACGAGAGTCGAACCTAGCTGAAGCGCCCATCCATCTAAAATATTACTTGGATCCTCTCACTTGCGCTAGAGGTGGAGTATCCAGAGAAGGGCATAGAGGGATCTTCCCGTATCCGGGCTTCCCTCTATGCCCTGGGCTGCGCCGTCGGCGGATGTAGAGCCGTCATAGGGCCTGTGGGTCAGGATGCTATCCACAGTCGGACTGCTGTACCGCGCACCCGCGGTTTCGCGCCGCTCAGTCCTTGCGAGTTCGGCTGCCCCTATGCGAATCCCCCGGTAGGGCGGGTAGCCATGATGCGCCGGTGCCGTCACTGCGTTGCCAGCGCAGTTATCGCGTCCACATCATGGCGCTTGATCTAGTTTATGCTGGCAGAAGCCCTCGCGCGCTGTTCGGCGCGATAGTCGTAAATGGGGCCTCTGACCATATACACCGTCGCGCCCGTAGCGCGGGCGATTTCAGCGATAGTCATTCCAGCCTTGTGCATCTCGACGTATTTTTTCGCGTTTGCGCGCCTCCTTGCCTTTTGGCGCTCCACCCGCGCCGCATTTTTCGCCGCGATTTCCGCCGCGACTTCCGCCGCGTCCTCCAGTTGCCATTCACTATTGGGGATGGCCGATACCAGCTTCACTCCGATAGGTCTCGGATGGCGCTTGATAAATCGGAAGTTGCACTTGTCGCAATTTGTCGTCCTGCCATACGCGAGCGTCTGTCTGTGGACTCCGTGCGAATCCTTAGGCATTGATGCGTCCTCCTTTTCTGTGCAGCCGTGATAGCGTATCACGCAGCGCCGCCGCAAGCGCTGGCGATCCGTGTAGGTTGTGGTAGTCATTAGCGTCGCCATACTCGGGCGGGAGCCAGTACGGTAGTCGTGTCGCGCGCGCGCTTTTTTCGCCAGCGGGCGGCGCGATTTTATCTGATCCGCAGTGAACGCACTCCGTGGCGCCGAACGGCGCGTCAAAGCGCCGCTTGCATCCGTAGCAGGAATGCAGATCGTGATCGGCTATGACCAAACCTCGGCGCGCGATGTGCTCGAGATTCGACGCGCTGAAGCAGACAACGATTTCATCGCGCGTCCGGCGCATCATGTCGAGCGCGGCTTGAATCGAGAGCGCCGTAGCGTACCCTTCGCAAAACCATTTCACAGCGCCGCGTCCTATCCTGTAATTCGCGCCCTTCACAACGCTGTCCTTCAGGAATCTCTTATCCCCGCTCTCACTGATGGACTGCAGGCCAACAATCTCACTGGAGCTACGCATGGGTATCAGCAGATTCCCGTTTAGGACTAGCCCTTGCGCTTCAGGAAAGCCTTTTCGGGAGAGGTAAGGGTGAAACCCCATTTGCGCGCGAAAAATCATCTCTTTCGCGCGCCGGGCGGCATTCTCGGCAAGCGCCGCCCGGCGCTGAAGTTCAGCTTGCCGCCGCGCCTCGGAGAGGCGCACTTCCTCTTTTGTCCGGCGCGCCCTCGCAGGCGCACTCCCTGTCCACCCATTTTGAGACGCGGCGTAGTAAAGCGATGCGATGGTAATACCCGAGGCGCGCGGTTTGAAGCTTCGCCAAGCCGCGCGCGCGTCCGGCGCGCGGTAACTCTCGGCTTGACGGCTCCAATTGTCCCAGATATCGAATGCGCTATCGCCGAACTCGGTTTTAAGCGCCATGCCCATGCGTATCCAAGTGTCCCTGTCATCCGCGCTGACACTCCATAGCGCATCCCGTATCGTGTCGCGCGCGTTCATTGCAAGTTCACCGATCCATACACTAGCGTGCTCATAAAAAACGCCGATTCGACCGCTTTATGATTCTCCGGCGACACTAATATAGTCGCAGCCGTCTCTTTGGCGCTGTGGCTGCGCTTCCCCCAGACCAGGATGTTTCGCATGCGCCATCCCTCACTGGCATACATCAATCTCTGAGCGTACAAATATTCCATTTTACCCACTCCTTATAGCGTCTCGCCGAATACGGACGGCGCCGCTAATCTCTCGCCATGCTCGCGGCTGAGATGCGAATAAAATTCGGTGAATGTCCTCGTTGAAAACTCGCATCTAGCCGATGCGCAGACGAGATGCGGCAATCCGACTCTCCGTATCTTGACGGTCAAAATATTTTCAGATGAGCGCATCCTAGATATCGTGAGTTGCGTGACTTCACGGTCATCCGAGATCAAGCCTGCGTCTTGTATGCCGTCGAGTATCGGCTTGAGCGCCTGCGCCATATTGTCTATGTCCATCCTAGTCCTGCCCTGTACGATGTACGCGACATGGAGCGGCCCATCGTATGGGAGGGAAAATCCTTCACCCAATCCAGCTTTCCATTTCAGCGCGTAAGCGAAGCCAAGCTCGCGCGCTAGTCGAATCGCGGATGAAGTGCGGCCCCAGTGTCCGCGCTTATTCCCGCCGATATCCGGATCGGGAGCGTAATCATGTATCACTATTTCAATCATTCTATCCCCTCTATATCCGCCATGTCCGAATGGACGACGGATCCTGTCCAGCCTGTCAGCCCGTCAAAGGACGGCGTGTCAAACTGACTGACAGGCTCGCTATTTGACGCTGCCCACTGCTTGTCCGCTACGCTCCTGCACTGCAAGCACAGTCCCCAGCGTATCGCGCCCGCTTCACCGCATACGCGGCATTCGCCGATATTATCCGATCGCGCCCCTGTCATAACGATTGCCCATCCAGCCCATTCGCTTCGTGTCTCTATCCGATATAAGGATTCTAGCAGAAAACTCACACACCGTCAACACAAAAATGAAGCAATTTTAAGGCAAAAATATCCCCTGCGCGATTTCGCATTATCTCCCTCGCCAGCTCCGGATCTGATTCACCATCTTGCGTTTCACTCGCGCGTCCGGCATCTCCGTCCATGGGTATCCCCACTCGCGCATCGGCCACTCGCCGTATAGAGTCCTGTACTGCGCAAGCGCAAGCCTGCGCGCCGCGCCTGTGTCGCCCCGCTTCCACTCGATAGCCACGCCGCACATTTTCGCCCAGACCCATGATCGCGCCTTCACCCACTCACGGCTACCCGGCGCCGTGAGTTCGCGCATACGGCCGGGCGCTATATCCACACTCGCGCGCCGTGTCATCGTCTTGCCGCACGCCGGGCAGATTCGCTGTCCTCTACCCAGGACATAGCCGCAGGCGCACTTGACAGCCTGCCGCTCTTCGTCCTCACGGCGCGAAGGCTTGCGCTCGCGCTTTTCCCCGTCGTCGAGGCGCGTCACGCCCTGCGCCCAAAAATCCAAAACGTCTTCGTGCCAGCCCTCAAAATTACCCGCGTGATCTAGGTACAGGCAGTAGTCCTTCCCCGGAGATGTCCGCATCCCGCGCCCGAGCTGCTGAACAAATGATGATAAAGATCTGCTATACGGTCTGGCGCCGATGATGCAACGCACATCGGGCACATCGAAACCCAGAACGAATTTTTCCACGCTCACCAACCCGGTGAACTCACCGTGTCGAAAATTATCGACCATCTCTCTAGTCTCCGCGTCGGTGTCAAGGAATGTGGACTGCCTGAAGTCGAACCCCGCGGCTTGAAACGCGGCGCACAGCTCCTCCCCGTGCGCCGTGTCAGCGCTGAAGAGAAGAGTCTTTACCGCCCCCCCAAAATGTTTCGCGGTCATCCTCTGCCACTCGCTGACTATATCGCCGATGATAGGCCGGCTACGCGCGCGCACTTCCGACGCCCTCCACTCCCCGGCAGTCTTTTCCGCGCCGCGCATGTCAATCTCCTGGGCGGCATAGATCTTGAGTGGCGCCAGATCGCCATTTTTCACCAGCGCATCGGTTGAGACCGCATTCACCAGTCCGTCATAGATCTTTCCCAGCCCATCCGTCATTGGCGTCGCCGAGAGTCCGACCATTGGCACTCCGAAGTCGACGGCGAGCTTGATCACCTTGTTCCGGCGTCGGTGCGCCTCGTCCAGTAGCAGCACATCGGCCGCTGGCAAAAAACCGCGCCGCTCAATCGTCTGGGCAGAACATATCTGGACAGGCTCAGCCTTGCCGTAGGAATTTTTCGACTGTACGACGCCATGGGGAATCCCGTATGAAGCAAAAACCCGCGCCGTCTGCCACACGAGCGCTATCGTGTCGGCGACAAAAACTACCCTGCTGCCCTTCGCCAGGGCGCGCTGCGTCAGGTATGCGGCGATCACCGTTTTCCCCGATCCCGTCGGCGCGCATAGCATTTGCCGCTTGCCCCCCCGCTTCAGCCCGGCGGCAAGCGCGTCAACCGCGCCCTGCTGATACGGGCGTAGGACGAGAGGTTGGGGGGGGGCAAACAGCGTCATTTCGAACCTCTCCGCAGCTCATCGTATAGTCTGACAATCTCACGGTGACGAACAATCAAGTCATTGTATTTCGCTTGCCATTCGGCTACCTGTGATCGAAGCGTGGCGTTCTGCTCAGACAGCGACGTGAACGCGCTCTCGCGCTCGGCTGGAATCTCGGAAATCTCAGATTCCAGAAAGCTAATGCGCTCGTCTTTTTTTTGCGACTGCTCGAGTATTTCGGACATCTTGTACTGCATTTCCATGCGCTCGGCTTCGCGCCGCTCACGCGCCGAAGGTTTTCTCGGCGCGTCCTCTTTCGACTTGCGAAGCTCGCGGTTCTCAGCGCGAAGCTCGCGATTTTCCCCCTCCATCGCATCCAGCGCGCCAACCATCTCGCCTTTCGTGGCCAGTCGCTCGCCGTCCGTCTTCTCGCCGTCCGTCCGCATATCGTAGATAGTGAATCTAGTCTCAGCGGACTCCAGCGCCTTCACGATCCCGCCTGCCTCCACAACAGCATCCGCGTCATCCCCGAAAATCTCGTGAAGTTTTATCATCCGCCGCGCCGTGCTCTCCGGGATCCCCGACTCGCCTAGCAGCGCGCCCCACTCGCCATGCCCCGCCATTTCCTTGGCTTTGGCGAGATGCTGCCCGGCCTGAAGGTATGCAAATATCGAACTTCGCCTCTTTTGGACAAAATCCTTGTACGCGACGACCGCGCAGGACATCAAATCCGCCACGGTGGCGGGTTTGCCTTCAGCCTTCGGCGGCGCATCCTGCTCAGTAGCCGAGACGCCATCCCAAAATGACAGGGTGGAGCGCGCGCCGCACGCCTTCATGTCTGCGCATAGCCCCTCCGCGTCCAGGTCTTCGGACGCGCCGCAAATGCGGCATGTCGTGAATGTCGAATCTGCGCGCCGCGTCATCCGGGCGTTGCAGCTATCACGGTCAACACACTGCGACCACTCGTCGACCTCGACGTCGAACGCCTTGCATATCCCGCACGAGGTGTTTATCCCAATGTCCATTTCTTGCTCCTATGGTCGTTCTTCGCCGCTTGGCATCGCCGCTCGTACTCTCGGCGCCACGCGATGCGCCTTGCCCGTTCTCGCTCCCACGCATCGCGCGCCGCTTGCCTCCTGTCAATCTCAGCCTTGGTCGTCATCTTACAACCCGGCCCTTTCTCTCGCAGCTATAAGCGCGTCCATCGCCGAGTCCATATCAGCCTGAGCCTTTATCAGCGCGTCCGCGACTGTGGCGAAATCTAGGCTAATATCTGCGTTTGCCTTTCGCGCCTCAAGCAATCTCGCGTATGCGCTTTCCGCCCGGGCATCCAGCAACTCTATCTCTGTCATCGTTTTCTCCTCTCGCTCTGGGTATCTGAGTCTCGTCAGGCGGGTCTCTATCCCCGCGAAGCCCGCCCGAAGGCGGGCGTTTCGACTAGGCGTCGTTCCGATTGAAGCCGGCGCTGGCATAATCGTAAGGGGCAATATCGCCGTTGCCGCTTATCTCGCTCCAATCTAGCGGGGGCATGCACTTGATGGAGCACTCGTAGCTGAGGGCCTTGCTCTCGGGGGATGTCGAGGTCTTGAGCATATTGTATTCGCACCCGCAAGAATAAGTGAAAGTAACCATCTCTCTCATCTCTGTCATCGTCTGTCCTTTCTCTATCCGATATAAGGATTCTAGCAGAAAACTCACACACTGTCAACACAAAAATGAAGCAATTTTAAGGCAAAAATATCCCCTGCGCGGAGCGAGCGCGCAGGGGATACCTGGCCAGACTCTCGCTCAGTCCGTATATGGATTTTATCACTCGCTGTTCAAGTCGGCAATCGCCGACGGCCTATCATAGCCATAGCCTTTTCGCTCCCCCGATACAGCGACATAGCGGGGCGTGTCATCCATAGTCGCGCCAACCCACCCCATCGCACGCAGCAAGAAAACCCAGTCTTCCCGCTCGCGCCGGTTCAGACGGCGGCTTACTATCGCGTCGATTTTGCGCTTACGAACCATTTTTCCCTTCTCCTGTTATCGGCTTGTACGGCAAACCCTTCTCGGTGTATTTCGTCTCTCCGCGGCAAAACTCAACAACTCGCCGCCTGAGTTCCGCGCCCTCCCGGATATTTTGCTCACCCATCCATATCCCAACCGACCGCTGCGTTGCCTCTTCGCCGATCATCCTCGACACATCCTTCAGGGAAATATCTGTCGTCCGCAGCCAGTCCAAAAAGTTGCCCCAAAAGTGTAGGCTTATGGCGCCCTTGGCGGGCGGTTGAGTCGGAGTGCGCTGGGCTGGTGGTTGAGTCGGAGTGCGCTGGTCTATGCTGTCCTCGTCGTCTGACAGATCTACGCTAGTTGCTGCCGCCCAAGAGTAGCGCCGCGCGTATGTGATAGTCGCGCCGATGGTTTTTTCATCAGGTTCGCGCCGCGCGCCATCTCGTCCCTCCCGCCCCCAAATCGGTATGGTCACTGGACAAGCGCGCTCAATAGTTTCTCCGTCCGTGATGATGGTCATGGCAGTGATGCGCTTTGCATCCCAGTCGACATTCACGGCGCTTCGGATGTAGAGTCCGGCGGCGTTGTAAGCCCCCCGGGTCGCGCGCATAATAGCTGAGAGGTCTGCGTAGCGATACCTGCCAGCGCCGGCTTGCCCCACGCTATCCTCCAGCGCCGACTCCATGTTCTTCTGAGCGGCTACGACCTTCGCCACGAAGTCGGGGGTGTACGAAAATAGATTCTCGTCACTCGCGGTTTCCATCTGCGCCTCCCGCATCCCACTGCGCCCTATGGCGTCTATGACATCCCCCACGAAGTTGGGCGAAAATCCCTTCGAATCAGACTTGGTTTCCATCTGTGCCTCCCGCATCCTCCTGCGCCCTACGGCGCGCCCGGATGTCGTCGCGTATTATCCCGCGAACATATTCTGACAGCTTCAGCCCGTCCGCATCTGCGACATCTCGCATATCAGACAGCATCCGCGCGCTGAGCGCGAAGTTAAAGCGCGCTGATCGCATCTGCTTATTTTCGCGTTCCATTTTCCACTCACTCTCTACCGCGCCATGCGCGGCCATTAAATCTCGTAGTAGCGCGCTTCCGCTTCCCTGAGCACTCCGACGACTTCATCCTTAGTCCTGCCCGGAGAATCGTTCCAACGTATTAGCATGTGGGCGATGGAGTCGTACTTAGAGCCTCTGTGGCTCTCCAATCTCGATGCCGCTTCATGGACGGCGGCGTAAAAGCCCTCCGGCGTCTTGCTATGATGGGCAGCGATGCACGCGCCTATCAGGCACCAGCCCACTGCGCCTGCGCTATCCGCGTCCACTTCGTCGCCATGCGCGTCCTTCGCCATGGCGCGCTGAAACCAAAGCCCATCACTCAGTATCTCGCTAGGCAGCCGCGCTGGACGCTTTACCTCTGTCACCTCTGTCATCTCTCGCTCTCCTTTCCTTAGCTGGATGATCCGTAGTAGCGCGCTTCCGCTTCCCTGAGCACTTCGATGACCTCATCCTTAGTCCTGCCCGGAGAATCGTTCCAATGCATGAGTAAATCTCCGACGGGTTCGTACATGAACATATCAATCACCTGTCCATCCCGTCTAAATGCCGCATCTTCGACGGCGGCGTAAAAGGCCTTCGGCGTCTCGCCATGATGGGCAGCGACGCATGCGCCCACCATGCACCAGGCAACCGCGTCCGCGCTATCCGGATGCACATCTTCGCCACGCGCATCACTCGCCATCGCGCGCTGCATCCAAAGACCGTCACTCAGTATCTCGCTAGGCAGCCGCGCTGGGCGCTTTACCTCTGCCATCTCTGTCATCTCTCGCTCTCCTTTCCTTAGCTGGATGATCCGTAGTAGCGCTCTTCCGCCTCCCTGAGCGCTTCGATGACCTCATCCTTCGTCCTGCTCGGATAATCGTTCCAATGCTTGAGTGCATCGGCAACGGAGTTGAACATATTCAAGCCCAATATAAGTTCATCCCATGTCAATGCCGCTTCTTCGACGGCGCAGTAAAAGTCCTTCGGCGTCTCGCCATGATGGGCAGCTTCGCATGCGCCCACCATGCACCAGGCAACCGCGTCTGCGCTATCCGGACGCACTGACAAGCGAAGTGCGTTTCTCGCCATCGCGCCCTGAAGCCAAAGACCATCATTCAATATCTCGCTAGGCAGCCGCTCTGGGCGCTTTACCTCTGTCATCTCTCGCTCCTCTCTCGCTCTGGGTATCTGAGTCTCATCAGGCGGGTCTCTATCCCCGCGAAGCCCGCCCGAAGGCGGGCGTTTCGACTAGCTCGCTATCAGCCCCACGAACTGCACGCCATCCACCACGAGACCCTCGCCCCACTCGTAGCCTCTGGGGGCGGGGTACCTGTCATCATCCATGCCGTCGATGAAGGCATCGGCCGGCAACTCAACTCCCAGCACAGCCGTGTCTCTCGCGGAAAGAACACCCTCGACTATCTCGTATCCGTCTATCTCCATGCCTACCGTCAGTCCTGTCGTCTCCATATCGGTCTCCTCTCGCTCCTTCCTGATGGTTGTGCTATGCTGCGACTAACTCCATGCCTATCCACCGAAGCGCTGGATTGTAAACTGCTACTATCTCGTCTGTGCCATGTCCCCAGCTATCGGGGAGTATGACGAAATCAATCTCGCGCTCATCAACGATTTCTGCTAGGAAATCCCACTCGTCGTCTTCGATGTCGTCATAGTGGAGGACTGCTGCGTTTTCGAGGTCTATCTCTGCTGTGAAGATGCGGGCATTTTCGCCGTTTCCGCCATTTGTCAAGTTTTCGGCTGTTGCATAGTCAGTGGCAGCCTCGTAATTTTCGGTCAAGTAGCAGCCACTCAAGCCGTACATTGTGTCAGTCCTGAAATCTGGTGTGCCCGTAAAGTCTGCGCTGGTGCCGTGAAAAACTTTCATTTGTTATCTCCTTTCTCTATCCGATATAAGGATTTTAACAGAAAACTC
>WTGC01000086.1 GCA_011523705.1 Chloroflexota bacterium
GCTCCCCCTCCCTGATGCTTCGGGGAGGGGGCCGGGGGGAGGGGTTGGCTGCCCGCGACGCAAACAGGCGCGACTCGGTGATTCGCCCGAAAAAGCCCAAGAAAATACAGTATTCGCGACGATTGTTTTCTCGCTGAAAAACTGTCCTGTCCGCCCTAGCTCGCCGGGGAAGGGGCCGGAGGATGGGGTTTGCCGCTGGCAAAGAAATCAGTCGCTACGGCGGGACTTGACGGTAGTGTACCGATTTCGGTTGAAATAGAAATGACGTGATCTCCAATTCATGCTAGTTGTACTAGCAGTGCACAGAAGTTGGAGTCACGTCATGGACACGAGGATAACGCAGCGAGGATATGGAATCAAATCTTTTCTGTCAGAGCTTCGAGTCAAGTTAGCCGAGACCGCAAGCCAAATGATTGAATCTCGGCTGGAAGCTGATGTCACAATGTGGTTGCATCGCCCAGCCTGCCAGAGGCGCTCGCAGGTATCGCGACAGAGTTTGGCCAGATGTCAGCGATGCGGCAGCCGGCGGGCGCGTGATTTTATGGGCAATGGATGGCGAAAGCGGGAGTGCTTGTCGATTTACGGTTTGTTGCGGTTTCGGATGCCGCGTGTGATCTGTAGTTGCGGCGGCAGTGTTTCGATTCCGTTTACTATCCTGCGTCGCCATCAACGGATCTGGGATGATGTGACGGAGCAGATCGGGCGCTGGGCGGATTGTGGTTTGAGTTTGCGCCAAATGCAGACAGCCATCGGCGAACAAATGTCGGCGCAAGTCGGCTTGCGGACTTTGAATCGCAATGTTCAAGCGGTGCGCATAGCGCCGGCGCTGGAGTTGACAAGCTGCCCGCCAGTAGTCATGGTGGATGCCATCTGGGTGACCTTGCTGGAAGATACGGGAAAGACACAAAAGGACAGCCGCCATCGTCAGCGTCCAGTGAAAGCGCGGCGCAAAGTCTGTGTCCTGGTGGCTTTGGGACTATATCCGCAAAGCCAGCGCTGGGGCATTTTGGGCTGGCAGTTGGCTGAGGATGAAAGTCGCACGGCTTGGGAAAGTTTTTTATCTTTGGCAAAGCATTCAAGTCCCCGAATCCTTGTCCAGTGGGCAAGCCCGTCAATTCAGACAGCGCCTCCTAAAGCCGATACGGGACGTCTTTGAAGCCGAAAGCAGCCAGAAAGCCTCGGAGATTCGAGACGCATTTTGCCAAGCCAATGGACATACTCAACCCGACTTGGTCGCCACGCTGCAACGAGATTGGCAGGAGACGATTGCCTTTTTCCGCGTACTGCAGCGATACCCCAAGTGGCCGCGCTCGGCTTTACGAACGACCAGCCTATTGGAACGGGTCAATCGAATGTTGAGACGGCTTTTCCGGCCCAAAGGCGCATTCCATTCAAAATCAGGCTTAACTGCCACTGTTGCGCGTGTACTCAATCCATATCGGCTCATTTGAATTTCAACCGAAATGGATACACTACCGACTTGACAGCTCGCATCACTGGCGCTAGAGTACAGCCTGAACTTAGGGCAAACGGTTCGATGATGATCAGGCAAACGGCCGCTACCGCTACCATGACCACCATGACGACTATGATGCGCATAGGCGCGCAGCATGGGGGTTTCGGTTTGTTGTAGACGGATTTGGACGAGCAGCAAACGGGCGTGTGGAAACCTCCACGCGCCTTTTTTGTTTCTATACCGATGAGGTGAATCAGATGGCTAGACTAACGATGAAATTCGGCGGCACATCAGTCGGCTCGCCCGAGGCAATTGCGCAAGTAGCAGAGATCGTCAAAGATCACTTGGCAGGCGGGCACCAACTGGCAGTCGTGGTATCGGCGATGTCCGGCGTGACGGACGCGCTGCTCGAATCTGCGTCGGCGGCTGCTGAAGGTGAAAAGAAAACGTACGCGGCGATCAATGCGTCTATCGCCGAAAAGCATCATGGCGTCATTGACGCGCTGATTGCCTCGCCGCCCGGTCGTGACGCCATTCGCGCCGAAGTCGACGAACTGTTGCGCGGGCATCTCGAATTGTGCGAAGCGGTGAGCATCCTCGGTGAAGCGACCCCGCGCATCTCGGACGCGCTTGTTTCATACGGCGAGCGCCTGAGCAGCCGCGTCATCGCAGCGGTGATGGCGGCCGAGGGTTTGTTGGTCAAACAGGTCGATTCCAACGATTTTATCGTGACCGATAACGTCTTCCAGAACGCTGACCCGCTTTGGGATGAAACCGAAGCGCGCATCGCTAACGGGCTTCTGCCGATCCTTAGCAATGGCGTCACGCCAATCATCACCGGCTTCATCGGCGCCACGCCTGATGGCACGCTGACCACCTTGGGGCGCGGCGGCAGCGACTTCAGCGCGGCGATAATTGCCGCTTATCTTAACAGCGACGAGTTGATCATTTGGACCGATGTCGATGGCGTGATGACAGCCGATCCCCGACTGGATGCCCGGGCGCGCGTGCTTCCGTATGTGTCTTACCAAGAGATTGGCGAGCTCGCCTTTTATGGCGCCAAGGTGCTGCATCCCAAAACGGTGCAGCCGATCATCGCGCGCGATATCCCGCTGCGCGTGCGCAATACCTTTAATCCAGCGCACGCCGGCACGGTTGTCGGTTCGCGCGCCCAAGCCAGCGAAACAGTGATCAAAGCAGTCACTGGCATCCGCGATGTCTCGATGCTGACCGTCAGCGGACCGGGCATGCTCGGCGTACCCGGGATCGCCGGGCGAACATTTTTGGCGACGGCGAACGCTGGCGCCAGCATCCTGATGATATCGCAGGCGTCTTCCGAACAGAGCTTCTGCTTCACCGTCGTGGATCCGCTGGCGCAAGACGTGAAGGCAGCGGTTGAGTCGGAGCTGAGGCGCGAGATCCAGCACAACGACATCAACAGCGTCGAGGTGCTCAGTGAAATCGTGATCATCACGGTCGTTGGCGCCGGCATGCGCGGTACGCCCGGAGTCGCCGGGCGGGTATTTTCATTGCTGGGCGAGCACCGAATCAATGTCCTGGCGATCGCTCAAGGTTCATCCGAGTGCAGCATTTCGTTCATCGTGGCGGAAAATGACCTGGAGCGGGCGGTTGGCGAGCTGCATACCCTGGCGCTGGAGACGGTGGAAAACGACCGCGTCAATGGCTTGGCCAGCCCCTATTGAATTGGCAAGCTAATTGGCGACCAGTTGCTGCAAGATGGATTGCCAATGGGAGTACAGCATGAAATGGCCAGCATGAGGCTCGAGGCGATAATTGGCATTGGGAATCATCGCCGCCATGCGTTCGCCCACGCCGGGCGCGCAAAAGAGGTCGGCTTCTCCCCACCAAATGTCCACCGGCACGCGTATCGACTGTAAGCGGAAGCCCCAGGGCTTGGTCAGCGTAACCATCTCATCGACGAGATTATCGCTGCCGCCGCTCCGAATCTCCTCCCAGATCTCCCGCCGGCTGTTGAAGAGGTTGATATTGCTCAGCACTTGCTGATCCGCCGGGGACAGCAGCCCGCCTAATTCTCGGATGTATTGATCGGCCTTGCGCTGCCCATCGAAAAAGATGAAGCCCCGCATCAGCAGGCGAAAGAAAGTTTCGTTGCCGCCAGCCATTTGAAAGAGGCGGCCGTACAAGGGATGAAGGGCGCGGAAACCCTGCGCGTGATCCATTGGCGGCAATGGCGCGACCACGGCGCAGCGCGTCGCAATCTGCGGGAAGCGATAGGCGCAGGCCAGCGCATAGGGTCCGCCGGCGGAAAAACCCAGGAGGGCGAACCGGTCGAGTTTCAGCGCCTTGCTCAGCAGCATGACATCATCCACGACATCCATCAGGCGGCGACCGCTTTTGCGCGTGGACATGCCGTAACCCGGTCGATCAACGCCGATCAAGCGGATGCCGAGACGAGCGAGGATGGCGTCGTCCGGGTGGCGCATATTGCGATTGCCCCATAGGTCGTGGAAGGCGATGACGGGCTTGCCTTCGGCATCGCCAAACTGAGCGAAACCCAGTCGGCGTCCATCCTGCAGTTGCGCTTGCCGCGCCGTAGCAACTTGTGCCAGCCTGGCCATTATCACTCCATCATTCGGCGAAACGCGCTGAGGTTAACGGAGATATGGCAACGAGCATAGACCAATTCGAGCATGTCAGCCGTCTTCGCGCCGATAAACGGCGAGGATAACAGGCACTGGTTCCAACGACGGCTGGAAATAATTCGCGCCCGGGAGCGCGATCATCGTAGAACCGCCGCCATCGAGATTGAAGGCGGCATCAATATCGAGATCGGTCTTCGGCAGGTAAGCGCTTAGTTCCGCGAGAGACAAACCCAGGGAGGGCGCGACCAAAATGAGAATATTGCCAGACTTGTCAATGCCGATCATTGTCCGGCGTGTTCTATCGCCGCTTCCCTCCGCGAAGTAAGCTTGGCGCCCTTCTTCGACCAAGAGCGGGAATCCCTGCACCGCCTGCTCGACGTCTTCAATCTCAGGCAAACTATGTGAACGATAGCTGACAATTTCCGGCGCGCCACTTCTGACGAGAAAGGTTCCGCCGCGGTCTTGATAAGCGATGCCATGCGCCGCGCCTTCGCTGACGACCAAGCCCAGCGCAAACTCGTTTGCGTCGAAGAAGTTGGCGTTGATGATGACGCTGGCATCGGGCTCCAGCGCCCGCCAACTGGACAGACTTTCCGCAGCCCCGGCTTGATAAATGGCCCGGAACCGATGATGACTGGGGTCGATGCGCACGACGATGAGCTGCGCCAATTCATCGCCATTTGGAATCAAATTGCGCCATTGAAGTCCTTCGTCGATGGTTTGCCACTGGGAGTCTGGTCCAGCCGTTGGTACGGGCGAAGGCTTGAGGGTCGGTAGCAGGCGCGCCGGCAGATTACAGGCGGTCAAAAGACAAACGGAGGAGGCAGCAAGGAAGCAAAGAATTTGTAAGGCTTGTCCGCTGCTTGATTTTTGGCGCGTGATTCTGCCCCCCATCCCCCGGCCCCTC
>WTGC01000239.1 GCA_011523705.1 Chloroflexota bacterium
CTCTGGGGCTGGCTGCGCGAAGGCCGCAGCGAAGAGGCGCATGTCGCCGCTGGCTGGGCAGGCTGCCAATCCATCCCCCGTGAACTGAGCCTGCGCAATGGACAGCTACACATGATTCCCCTGCCGGAGCTAAAACGACTTCGTGGCGCCTCATTGGTGATGCGCGATATTCGGCTGACCGGCGGCGACCACAATCTCGAAATCCAGGGTAACGCTCTGGATGTAGAAGCTGAAATCAATGTAGATGGCAAGGTTGGTCTGGCGCTCGCTTGCGCCGCTGACGGGGGCGAAGAGACACGCGTCAGCTACGATGCCGACGCAGAATTGCTCAGTGTGAACCGCGAGCGATCGAGCCGGGGTCAAGATCATGAAACCTTTGCCCACGAAGCGACGCATAAGCTCACGCCCGGCGAAGGCTTGCAGCTACGCGTCCTGCTCGACGGCTCGGTACTCGAGATCATCGCCAACGGCCGAACGAGCATCTGCAGCCGCATCTACCCATCGCGAGCCGACAGCCAAGGTCTGCGCCTCTTCGGACAAGGTCAAGTCAGTAGTCTGTCGGTCTGGCAAATGCGCTCCATTTGGCCGCACTGATGCCCGTTAGACCGGCTTGACGGCAACATCATCAAAGTAGACGAAACCAGTCTGCGCAATCAATGCGATGCCGCCGCCAGTCAGGGCAGCCTCCGGGTCGATGGCTTCCAGCGCCTGCTCGCCATTCACGAAGGCGGTCAGCTTGCTGCCTTCAACCCTTAATTTGAGATCGTAATTCTGCTCGACAGACCAGCCTGAGTTGGTTTGCGCGAGGACGGTTTCCCCATCCAGGACGCGAACTATGCGCATACGATCTCGATCCAACAGCAGCGCATAATACCGCTGCAAGCCCTGGACGCGCACGGCGATCCCACCGGCTTCACAGACGCGCGGCATGGCAGTCGAGGACAATTCATAGTCGATCCAGTCACGCGTCCCTTGCATCAACAGACCGCGGCCTTCATTCTGAATCAGTCGGTAAGCTTGCGTCCAGTAGTCCCAGGAATCATAACGCTCACTGGAATCGAGCGCATAGATCCAGGCTTTTTTCCAGAATCTCGGTCGCGCCCGTTTTTTCCGCCCAGCGTCACTGATGATGGGCCGGTTCAAACGCATGTTGGGCGCGCCGTCCCATGTGAGCCAATCCAGGTAGACCGTGCCGCTGGCGCCATTCTCGCCAGCAATCTCGATTCCAATGAAGGCGATGGGTTGGTTGCCAGTCTCCGGCACGCGCCACGACAGCTCGACCTCGGCGCCGGGCGCAACTTTTACGGACTCGTCCCGGACAATGTCAAGCGCGTCATCTTCGTCGTAATGCCGCGCGTAGAGCCGCAGCGTCACCGTATCGACATTGGCGCTATCGGCCGCCAGTCGCGCGCGGACCACCTGGCCCGGATATAGGGTCGGGGACGCGAGCAAGCGGTAACCGCGCTCGTCGAAGTAATCGGCAATTTCCTTTGAGGGGATAAACGTGAGCGTGGCCGCCCGTGCAATGCGCCCCTTCGCCAGCCGGTGAAAGCGCAGCGCCAGCGATCGGTCGCCGCTTTTGCTCTGTCCCGGCACATTTTCGATGGCAACCGTATTTTTGCATTCAGGTCCGGTTTCCGGCTCAAATCCTTGTACCGACCCGGGCAGGCTGAAATGAAAGCGCGCCCCATTTTTTGGCGCCGGCGGCGCCAATCCTCGCATGCCCCGCCCCATATTGACCAATTTGTAGGTTTCGCCGACCGCATCGCTGATCCCGCTGCCGCCATCGGCGCTCGGCAGATACAAGCGATCGGCTACCGGACCGCGCCAGTCTGGTCCCGCGTCGATGCCAGCAAGACCATTCTTCACCCCCATAATGCAGCCCACATTGCCGGAATTGCAGTCCGTGTCAAAACCAGACGTGTTGACGACCGTCATGGATTTCTGAAAGTCGTCATCGCCATAGAGCAAGGCAAGAATGATCCGCGCATGGTTCGGCACGATGTGGCAATTGCCGGGATAACGATCACGGCTGTATTCGTTGTCGATCCGCCCTAATGTCTGATGCCAGTCCCGCTGCCCGCTATGCCAGTCGCGCACCCGCTCAATCATCCGGTAGATGGTCGAATCGGCGGGGATTAAGCGCGCAGCGCTGTCCATCAGTTTGTCCATGTCCGATTCGACAAAAGCCTGCGCGACCAAGGCCGCGACTACCTGCGCGCCATAGATCGCTTCGCCATCGTGGCTGACGCTGGCCGCCCGCCGCGCCAGATCGGCCGCCAGTTCGGGATCGCCAGGCGCGATCATGCCCCAGCCATCAATGAAAATCTGCGAACCAATCTGCTCCGCCATAATCGGACCGTTGAGCTCAATTGAGCCGCTGCGCGGAGGCTGGATGCCATTTTTCAGCCGGAGATAGGCGGTGTGTTCGGTCACATCGCCGATGCCGCCCCACCACAATGTCGTTTTGCCTTCGACGATGTAGTTGAGCCAGGTCTGGCCGATCTGTTCCGCGGTCAAATCCGGGCAGTTGCCATAGTCCGACATGGCGCGCGCAAAAGTGAATGTCCCCGAGAGATCGTCATCGGTCACGACCAGCGGCAGGTCAAGCGCCTCATGCACGTAATAATGGATCTCGCCAAATCGCTCCATGATCATCTCATAGGACCAGCCTTCAATCGGCCGCCCCAGGTAGACCGCAATCATCTTGCCGAGCACCCCGGCGTAAACGCGTTCGACGTAATCGGAAGGCAAAGTCATGGCTTAAACTCCATTCATTTCCAATCAATGCTATACGAGTTTCAGCTGAAGCCAAATGTATTTCTTATGCGACGAAAATCTGCCCGACTGGGTGAATGGACCGCGTTGTTCCGTGACGATACCCAAATTACGATCCCACATCTTATATAGACGCGCGCAGCTGCGCACCGGGCGCCGATGTTTGCGGCGGCGTATGCAACGTGTTATATTCGTCGCGCAAACAAATTTCCGCAACGGCTTCCTAGAAGAGAGGCAAATAACCCATGCTGAAAAAACTTCTCTATTGTTCGCTGTTCCTGCTTTTGACATCGCTTGCCTTTGGCGGTGTCGCCGCCCAAGACGCCTTCGTTCTCCATGTCTTCGGTCCGACCTCGCTTGACAACCTCGGCTCGATGGCGCCGGACGATGTACAGGCTCAAGTCGAACGCGAGGTCATCGACGGCTATCTGGCTGAGAATCCGGACGTATCGGATGTCGTTTGGGATGCCCAAGGCCCCATCGACGGCGGCGTGACGCGGCTGTTGACAGCGCATCTCGCCGGCGAGCGCATGGATGTCATCGGCTGCGCTGCCAATCCCACCAATGGCGCCTATGTCCGCCGTGGCGTCCTGCGAGACATCACCGACGATATCGCGCCCTGGGTGGACCGCTTCGAACCAGCCTCGCTTGATGCCTATACCATCGGCGGCCGCGTTTATGGCATCCCGGTTTCGCCCGTCTCCACCTCGTCCTTCTTCTACAATGTCGATGTCTTCAATGAACTGGGCCTGGCTGAGCCGGATAGCTACGACGACTTCATTGCAGTCGCGGCGGCGCTGGACGAAGCCGGCTACGTTCCCGTCTTGCACCAGGGCAAGAATGTCTGGATGTGGCCCATGTGGTACTTTGAGACGGCCGCGCAGACGATGGGCGACTCCATCGCCAAGACGGTGCAGAATCTCCGTGGCGAAGCCATGTTCACTGACGCGCCCGATGTCGAAGCCCTGGCGCGCATCGGCCAATTTGTCGATGACGGCATCCTCGATCGCGATTCGCTTTCTGTCGATTGGGATGGCATGCGCAGCGCCTTCGCCAGCCAGCAGTCAGCAATCTACTACGGCGGCACCTGGGAACTGCCCTGGATTGAAGCCAATGTCGTTGACTTCGAGTGGGGCGTCTTCGAATTCCCGCAGCTGGCTGATGTGCCCGGCACCCGCGGGCACGGCGGCGGACCCGACTCGGGCTACTGCATCTACAGCGGGGTCAGCGACGAAGCCCTGCCGCACGCGGTCGCCTTCCTTGAATACCTGTCGCGGCCCGATATCGCCGACAAGCACCTCGGCATCATGGAGCCGCTGGCGACCTCGATCAAAGGCGTGACCGTTGTCGAGTCGGCCATCGCCGATGATCTGCGTTCCAACCACTTCCCCAATACGGCGCGCTTCCTCGATTGGATTTGGCCTACCGAGATTAACGACGCCTTCCAAAGCGCCATCCAGGGCATCGTCGGCGGCACGATCACAGCTGAAGAAGGCATGGCTTCGATTCAGAATGTCTTTGACGATCTCGTCTTTGACGGCTACTCCTACGATGATTGAGTGAGTTCATCGATTCTGAAAACCGTTTGGTGGCGGTGGCTCTAACCTCTGACGCGGGACGGATCTGCCCGCCACGATCTACCCGGCATTAGAAACAGAACCAAGTTAGTCTTGCGTACTCCCCTTCCCTAGCTCGCTGGGGAAGGGGCCGGGGGATGGGGTAGAATGACGGCATTTCCTGATTTTCATCACTTTCTTGGAAACACTGAGGACAATTCTCCATGCCAAAAGAGCAGAAGTTCGAGATCGGCTATCATCTCAATACTTGGGATTTCGAGGGCCGCCCGGAAGAAGGTTTTCCCTTTCTCGCCGAAGTCGGATTCGTATGGTACGAGGCGCTGATCTTCAACAGCCTCAGCGATTACTTCGCCCGCCGCTTCATGACCCTTGAGGACTCGGGCCCGCCTCAAATGATGACAGACACCGATTTCTTGCGCCGCATGCATCTCTTCAACAAGGCGCAGGAAGACTATGGCTTGCGACTGTCTTCGCTCTATGCCAATTGCGAATACACCAACGCCGCATTATGGCCCTACGAACGCGATTGCGTCATGGCGGTGACGCGCTTCCTCCAGAGTT
>WTGC01000243.1 GCA_011523705.1 Chloroflexota bacterium
GCCGCCGATGCTGGTCTTCTTCTTTGCGCAGCGCTACTTCATCCAAGGCTTCGTCCTGAGCGGGGTCAAGGGCTGAGCTGTGAGAGTCTACCCCTCAACCCCTGGCCCCCTCTCCCACAAGGGGAGAGGGGGAACTTCGCCTCGCGCGAAATCCGCCAAACCAAGGTGTTGTAGGGGCGACTCTGTGAGTCGCCCGCTCAGGTACAATTCGTAGGGGCGAACCTTGGCTCGCCCGCGCCACACTAACGAACTGTAGGGACTACCGAACTGCAGTGTCCACGCGCAGCATTGCGTCGCCCGCCAAAGCACAAGAAAGGCCTTAGCGTGAAACTCCTCGAAATGACCGGCGACGCGACCGCACGCGTCATCAATGCCGACCCACCCACCCCACAGCCCGGCGAAGTCATCATCGAAACCGCCCGCTCGGCCATCTGCGGCAGCGAGATGCATACCTATCGCGGTAAGGGCATGACCGGCGGAAACACGGGCCACGAAGCGGTCGGCACGGTCCTCGAATTGGGCAAAGGCGTCGACAGTATCGCGCCCGGGCAGCGCGTCGGCGTCAGCGCCGTGGTCGGCTGCGGCGATTGCGCCGAATGCGACCGCGGGCAATTCACCTGGTGCAAGTCCGCCCGTTCGCGCTCGCGCATGCACGCCGAGCAATTCGCCATTCACGCCCGCGCTTGCAGCCCCCTGCCCGACGATCTGCCCTGGGACGAGGCGACCCTCCTGACCGGCGATGGCATGGGCGTGCCCTGGCATACCGCCAAGAAAATCGACCGCGCCGATATCAATACGATCGTGGTCATGGGCTTGGGACCGATCGGCTTGGGCAACGTTTTGATGCAAGCCCACCTGGGCCGCCGCGTCATCGGCGTCGACATCATCGATTATCGCGTGCGCTTCGCGAAGCAGCTTGGCGCCGATGTGTCCATCAAAGCCGACGAGACGCTCATTGAACGCATCATGGACTTCACCGATGGCGTGGGCGCTGATGTCGTCATTGACTGCGCCGGACAGCGAGCCAGCGTGGCAAACAGTTTCGCCTCAGTGCGCCGCGGCGGCATTGTCGTCTTCAACGGCGAATCGATGGAGGAGTTGCTGGCGCCCAGCCGCGATTTCAACCGCCGAGAAATCTGGGCCGTCGGCTGCTGGTATTATTTCATGAGCGAAGTGCCGGAGATGTTCGCGCTCTGGCGCGATGGCCTGGATGCCGCGCGCATGATCACGCACCAGTTTCCGCTGGCTGAGGCGCCCGCAGCCTTCGAGCTATTCGACAAAGGGCAGACGGGCAAGGTCCTCCTGCATCCGTGACTCCCGCGCTCGCGGTTGATCGACTGATTGCAACTATTGTCGCTTTTCGCTATACTCCCCGTGTTGCAACACAAATCGTTCTGAATGTTCTGAAGGAGCATCAATATGAACCGCTTTAAGTATGTCCTCGCGCTGCTCACGCTATTGGCGCTGCTGCTCGGTGCCTTCGCCGGATTGGCGCAGGATGAAAAAGTGCTGGTCGTCGGTTGGAAGGAACAGACGGACGCCTACGACCCGGCCAACGGCTTCACCCATTCGACTCACATCGTCAATCACGTGACCTATAGCCAATTGGTTACCTTCCCAGATGAAAACGCCGGCGAGATCCTGCCTTTGCTCGCTGCAAGTTGGGAGATTTCCGAAGACGGGACGGTTTACACCTTCTCGCTCAACCAGGATGCCATTTTCGCCAATGGCGATGATGTCAATTCCGACGATGTCGTGTTTTCCTGGAACCGTCTGAAGCACCGTGACGGCAACCCGTCCTTCCTGGCTGATGGCATTGACGCGGTAGAAGCGATTGACGACGATACTGTCGCCGTCACGCTGCCGGCGCCGCGGCCCTCGTTCTTGTCGGAGATCACCAGCGGTGTCTTCAGCATCACCAATGCTGATGTGGTCCGCGCCAACGGCGGCACCGATGCCGAAGATGCGGCCGAAACCGATACCGCCGGCGCTTACCTGGACAGCACTTCGGCCGGTTCCGGTCCCTACGTGTTGGATCTGTGGGAGCCGCAAAATCGCACAGAGCTGGTCCGCAATGAGAATTACTGGGGCGATCACCCCTACTTCGATCGCGTGATCTTTATCCACATGCCGGAAGGCGCCACGCAAAAAGCCGCCCTGGAAGCCGGCGATATCGATCTGGCGCTCGATCTCAGCCCGGATCAAGTCGCGACCCTGGAAGGCAATCCGGACATCAATATCTTTAGGGGACCAGGCGTCCTGACGCACTTCATCATCATGAACACTGATGAGCAGTACAGTGGCCCCTTTGCCAACCCGACTGTTCAGTTGGCTGTACGTTATGCGCTGGATTACGAAGGGTACAAGACCCTTTGGGGCGGCGTTAAGCCGGCGACCAACATGACGGCGGGCTTCTTCGGCAACCTCGGCGAAGAGGCAGCTTTCTCACGCGATCTGGACAAAGCGCGCGAATTGCTGGCTGAAGCCGGATACGCCGATGGTCTTGATATGCTGCTAGAGTATCCCGACTTTGGCGCTGGCGGCGTCGATTTCAATACCAACGCCCAGAAAATCCAAGCCGACCTGGCCGAAGTCGGCATCAACGTGACGCTGCAGCCGGGCGAGTTGCAAGTGGCGCTTGACAAGTACCGCAGCGGCTTGCACGGCGTCGGTTATTGGCTCTGGGGTCCCGACATTCTTGACTCGCTGGACTTCCTCAGCTTCATGCCGCCTGGAAAGGTCGCGACCGAGCGCAATAACTGGCAGCTCGAGAGTTTGCCGCAGGAGATCCAGGATGCGATCGCCGCCGCCAAGGTCACCAGCGAACCGGAGGAGCGCCTGAGACTCTTCACCCTCCTGCAAGAATACACCATGCAGTACGGGCCCTTCGCGCCCTTTAACGTCCCAGATGTCGCGACCGCCTACCGGTCCGATCTGCAGGGGTATATCTGGCACCCGCACTGGCTCCTGGATGTCCAGATTTTGAGCCGCGCGATGTAAGCCGAGCATTCGACAGGCAGAAATAAGGGCGGGCCCTCGGCTCGCCCTTTTTCATCCGCGCCGACCGATGTGTTAAACTAGGCTCTGTTCTCGAAGCCTTGATTGGTTGCTATGAGTTTCATCCGTTACTTCGTCCGCCGTTTGCTCTTGGTGATTCCCATCTTGCTCGGTATCACCTTGGTCGCGTTTCTCATCGCCAATGCCATCCCGGCCGATCCTATCGTCGCCAACCTGCCGCCAAACGCGCTCAACGACGAAGACACCATCGCCGCCTTCCGCAAGAAATGGGGCTTGGACAAACCCTTGCACGAGCAATACCTGACCTACCTTGGCAATCTCCTGCAGGGCGACTTGGGCGTCTCGATAAAATGGCGAAAGCCCGTATCCGAAGACATCGCCAAGCGCCTCCCTGCTACCATTGAATTGGCGACATTGGGCATCATGTATGGAATCGTCCTTGGCGTGGGGCTGGGACTGGTCTCGGCCATCTGGAAAGACAGCTGGGCTGATTACATCGCGCGGGTCATCGCCTTGATAGGGGTCAGCTTCCCCGTATTTCTCATTGCCCTTATTTTTCTGAACGTGTTTTACGCCCAATTGAGCATCGCCGCCGGTCCTGGCAGGCTTCATGTTCTGTTGCGGCCGCCGCCAACCGTGACCGGCATGTACACGATCGACGCTCTGCTCAATGGCGACTGGAAGACCTTCGGCAATGCCCTCTCGCATCTCATCCTGCCGGCGCTGACGCTGGCGCTTTACATCAGCGGCATCATCTCGCGCATCACCCGCTCTTCCTTGCTCGAAGTCTTGAATCAAGATTATATGCGCACCGCCCGCGCCAAGGGCTTGCGTGAGCGTTATGTCATCGGCTTTCACGGCATGCGCAATTCGCTGATTCCGGTGGTGACGGTCATTGGCTTGTCTTATGGCAACCTGTTGGTCGGGTCCATCCTCATCGAGTCGATCTTCGCCTATCCCGGCATCGGCTTTTATATGTTCCGCGCCAGCACCTCGCAGGACTTCCCGGCGATCATGGGCGTCAGCCTGCTCTTCGCTTTCATTTATGTCGGAGTCAATTTTGTCGTCGATATCCTCTATTTCTTCCTCGACCCCCGAATTCGAGTCGCCTAGCCGGGGGCAGCTGGCGCGCTACCATCTGCGCCGCAACCCGCTGGTCACGCTCGGGCTGATCGTCGCCGTCCTCTGGATCGCGGTCGCCTTCCTGGCGCCAGCCATCGCCCCGGTCGAGCCCTTGAAGCAAGACCTGGTCAACCGCCTTTCAGCCCCGGGCGAGCTCTTTTTCATGGGCTCGGACGAGTTGGGGCGGGACATCTTCAGTCGCGTTCTCTGGGGCTCGCGCATTACTATTCCGGCCGGCTTGGCGGTCATCATCATCGGCAGCACGCTCGGCGTGATCATTGGCGCCGTCGCTGGTTACGCCGGTGGGCTGGTCGATGAACTGCTCATGCGGCTGACCGAGCTCTTCATGGCCTTCCCCTTCATCATCCTGGCGATGGCTGTCACCGCCGCCCTCGGTCCCGATATTCGCAATGCCGTTTTGGCGCTGAGCGCGGTTTGGTGGCCCCGCTATGCCCGGATCTTGCGCGGGCTGGTGCTGGAGGTCAAGTCACAGGAATTCGTCGAAGCCGCTCATAGCGCCGGCGCCGGCGGCATATACGTCCTTTTCCGCACGATCTTGCCCAACTGCATCGCCCCGGCCGTCATCCTCGCCACCCTTGATATCGGCACCGCCGTCATCAGCTTCGCCGCCCTCAGTTTCATCGGCTTGGGCCCCGAGCCTTCCTCGCCCGAATGGGGGCGCATGGTCAGCATCGGCATCGACTTCTTTGATCAGTGGTGGATGTGGCTCTTCCCGGGCTTGGCGATCGCCAGCCTGGTGATGGC
>WTGC01000001.1 GCA_011523705.1 Chloroflexota bacterium
CTGGGTCACGTAGACATAGACCTTCGGGAAGGGGGTTGGGGGGATGGGGTGTAACAGGCGAGATGGCGTGGCCTAGTACCGAACAAGACCAACATTACCTATTCTTTGTGGATACGCCGCCGCCGGATAAAAACCGGCTGCAATTGCTGGGGCGGCTGCGGCTCGCCGTATATCGTCCGGTCAAGTGTCTCGCTGAAGCCGTTGAAGATATTGCGCAGCTGCGCACGCGCGTATTGCAGACGCTTCTTGACCGTCGCCAAGGGGATATTCAGCCGCTCGGATATCTCGCGCTGAGATTCGCC
The DNA here is from genome assembly GCA_011523705.1 of Chloroflexota bacterium. Lineage (GTDB taxonomy): Bacteria > Chloroflexota > Anaerolineae > Aggregatilineales > Phototrophicaceae > UBA6055. Next base: position 303 of record WTGC01000001.1, read on the forward strand.
GCGGAGATAAAAATCGCGCGTGACATCGCGGGCGCTCTCGGGCAGAGCCGCGACGGCGAGCCGAACACGCTGGCGCGATTCCATGTCTTCGAACCGCTCTTCCGGCGACGGCGCTGCTGAAGCAAGATGATCTTGCTGCTCAATGGATATGGTTGGGGGACCCTGCCGGCGCAGAAGCCGATCGGTATGCGTCAGCGCGATCCGCTTGAGCCAGGCGGGGAAAGCGCTGACATCATTCAATTGAGCGATCCGCTGATAGGCGGTGAGGAAGGCTTCCTGCGCCGCATCCTCGGCCAGCTGCGAATCGCTGAGGCGGCTGTAGGCGATGCTGTAGACCATGCCCTCGAAGTCCCTCACCAAATGATTGAAGGCATCGTTTCGCGCCGCATCATCGCCCGTCTGCGCTCGCCGCACCCAATGTTTGTACGTTGACATGCGTCCTCAGCGCTTCCCGCCAGTTCGTTCATCCATGCTTGCACTTTTCATTATACAGCGCTGATTATTATGCGCCTTACCCTCGAAGTCAATTAGGCTCTGCGCTAGCTGAAAGGCGCTCGAGGTCTATGTTAGATGCGATTTCGCTTCAGAAAGGCGCTTCCATTCACCCGCGCGTCATCGCCAGGTCGGCGAAATGAATTGTGTACTGGCTGCTGTCAAATGAATGTTCGCCTTCGTGATTACAATCACAATGAGATAAAATCGATGATTTACGCCTTTATCAATCAACAGTCGGCATATATATCACATTTTGTCTACATTAACAGTTGCCGTCGGGGTTCTCTGACATGGATGCGGAACAGAAGCTGGATCGGCGCGCCACTCGCACCAGACAAGCGATACGAACAGCGCTGCTCGATTTGATTGCGGAAACGGACTATGACCGCGTCTCGATCAAAGACCTGACGAAGCGCGCCGGTATCGGATACGCGACATTTTTCCGGCATTACCAAAGTAAAGACCATTTGATGGCGCAAATATTGACGGAACTGATTGACGATCTCGAAAGACGCTTGCAGCCGGGAATGACGACCTACGAAGAGGTATTGACTTTGTACAAGTTTGTTCACGAGAAGCGAACGACTTGTCTCGCCGCGCTAAAGCTGGCCCGCGGCAACCCAGCATCCATCAGGGCATGGAAGCGCATAGACGCGCTGGCTCATGAGCGATTCATGGCGCGAAAAGATTGGAAGATCCCGCTGGATGTCTCGATAAACCACCTGGTGGCATCTTTATGGGGCGTAATTCGCTGGTGGCTCAAAGACGGCGAACACTATAGCCCGGAGCAAATCGCCGCTTTCCATACTGCTTTAATCTTGAAGCAAACCGGGGATGCGCAGATTGATCCGTACCGCTAGCGCGGCGGGGAATGCGCTGACGTCGTTCAATTGCGCGATCCTCTCGGGAGCCGTGAGGAAGGCTTCCTGCGCCGCATCCTCGGCCAGCTGCGAATCGCTGAGGCGGCTGTAGGCGATGCTGTAGACCATGCCCTCGAAGTCCCTCACCAAATGATTGAAGGCATCGTTTCGCGCCGCGTCATCGCCCGTCTGCGCTCGCCGCACCCAATGCTTGTAAGTTGACATGCTCCCTCAGTGTTTCACACCCGCTCATGCGTATCGCGCAAAGCACTATACAGTGCTGATTATCGTGTACCTCAGTTTTTCTGTCAATTTGCCCAGGGGATGGCGGCAGCTCGCCCTCTACAAAGGCGATATTCAGTTTGTCTCATGACCAGGTCACCGTTTTTTGAGAGACTGTACGTCACATCTGGCAACAAATACACAGGTTTTCTCTATCTATTTGTTATCATCCGTATCAGCGTATATAATCCCAATTGGATAGCGAAGCCTCTTAATAAGTTATGAGTTAGATGTGCTAATATATATCATATGTAGGCTCCGCAACCTGGTTTAGTTGGAGGAAGCGATCCGTGCCTCAAGCAAAAGGACTTGACCGCCGCGTAGCGCGTACGCGGCGATCCCTCGCCGAGGCTCTCATTAGCCTGTCCTCGGAATTCGGCTATGATCGAGTCACGATTAGAGAGGTGACCGAGCGCGCCGATGTCGGATACGCTACCTTCTTCCGGCATTTTCGAAGCAAGGACGAACTGGCGACGTATTGTATTCGCGCCGCGTCTGTGAAATTCATGAACGCGGTACAGTCGGCCGAAACGCTTCACGAAGAGTCCCTCGCTCTCTATCGCGCGCTTCATGAGAATCGGGATGTCTGCCTGTTTGGCTTAAGCCTGCCGCGAGAACATCCGGCGCTGGCGCCGGTTTGGGAAGAGATCACGCACTGGATGATGGAGCTCTATTCGGCGAGACAAGGGACGGAGATCCCCTTGGAACTCTCCTTAAACCATCTCATCAACTCGGTCGTCGAATTATTCCGCTGGTGGCTGACCGACGGGCAAGATTACAGTATCGAGCAGATGGCGCTTATGCAGAGCGATTTGGTTGTCAAAGTGACCGAAACGGTGGCTCTCGATCACCGGTTGAAGTCGCCGCGCGATGCCGTGCCCGATTAACGGGAGCGCCACCAGAATGCGATGCTGGCGCCGCCGATGACACCCAGTTGCAGCAGAATTGCCAAGCCCAGAAGCACAAGCTGCCCGACTGATGCGTCGGCGGCGGGCTCGTTCACCGGCGCTAGCGGCTGTGGCGTTGATGTCTCGACTGGCGCAAAGCGGATTTCACGCGTGGCAACTGCCTTGGCCGCCATCGTCGCTGATGCGGTCGGCCTCGGCGATTCGGGGATGTCGTTCGCGACAGTTGCTTTCATGGAGTCTGCCGCTGTCGCTGTTGCTGGAATCGTTGGAGTCGATGGCATCGGCGTATAGGTGCCATCTTTCGGCGGCACGAGAATGACGCTGCCCGGTTGCATACTAAGCCGATCGGCCTCGCTCATGCCGTTGATCTCCAGTAGATACGGATATTCGTCCCAGGTATAACCGTAGATCACAAGAATATGCCCGATGGTCTGGCCCGGCTGGACTTCGTGCATGATGTTGCCGAATTCATCAAGGCCCAGCACGTAAGATGGCGGTCCGGCGGACGCCGATCCAGCTCTCCCGCTGCTCGCATTGATGCCAGCGCTGATGCCGGCGCCGGTCCCGCTCGTGGCGCCGCTGTTGTGGCCGAAAACTTGCACAAAGTAGTAAGTGCCACCTGACCCGCGCGCGCTGCCGATGCCGATTTCGCTGTTGTTGGGGCTGGTGAGATTTTGATAGTGGACAGAAGAATTACGCCAGAAACGCCAGGCCGACTCGGCGCTGGGGTCGCCTCCGGCATAGACATTTTCATGCACCCGTTCACCGGGATACCCGGCGATTCGGGCGCGGTCCCGCGCCAGATTTCCTGTGCCGTCGAGATGACAGTTGGACAAGCGGCAATTGCGATTCGCCGCCGCCAAGCCGCTGGCGTGGGATCGTGCGGCCGCAGCTAGTTGATCATTCCAGCGATACCTTGGCAGACCGAGCCCGCCGCGCAGATTGTTCGTCCGCAGCAACAAGTCAGCGGTGGCATTCTGCGCGCCGACCGAGCCGATCAGCCCCAGCGCGATTGCAAGCAGCGCCAATAGTCTCTTCATCTCGCCTGTCATTCTAGCGCCGAAGAAAGCGCATTTCATCAGACGATTGCCCGCCTCTTTTGGCGAAGCCGCCCGCCCTTGCTACAATGGATGGCATAAAAAGCGAGGCATCTGGCGGTGGAATGAGCGTATTCTATATCAGCGGCGAATATGTCGATGCGGCGGCCGCTAGCATCCCCGTTACCGATCTGGCGATTCTGCGTGGCTACGGCGTCTTCGATTTCCTGCGCACCTATGGCGGCGTCCCTTTTCAGCTGGGCGCGCATCTTCGGCGACTGAAGCGATCCGCCGACTTGATTGAACTGCATTGCCCCTGGGATATCGAAGAATTGGGCGACATCGTTCTGGAAACGGTTAGGCGCAATGGCTACGCCGAATCGAATATTCGTATCGTGTTGACCGGTGGCGAGGGCGAGCATGGCTTCCTGCCGCTTGGCGATTCGCGCCTGCTGGTGATGGTGACGCCCTGGGAGGCGCCGCCGGCTTGGTGGCACGAAGACGGCGCCCATGTGGTGACGACCGAGCTGCCGCGCCATCTGCCAGAAGCCAAGACCATCAATTATATCCACGGCATTAACGCGCAACTGCACGCCAGCAGGCGCGACCCGCGAGCGATTGAAGCCATCTACGTCGCCGACGGCTTCGTCAGCGAAGGCACGCGCAGCAATATCTTTATCTTCAAGGAAGATCATTGGATCACGCCGGCCGAAGGCATGCTGCTCGGCGTCACCCGCGCCGAAGTCATCAAGCTGCTGCAGGCAGACGGACTGCTGGAAATGCGCGACATCACGCTGGATGAATTCCATGCCGCCGACGAAATCATACTCTCTTCAAGCACGAAAGAAGTGTTGCCGGTGGTCAAAGTGGATGATTTGACTATCGGCGATGGCGCGCCCGGCGACATGACGCGGCGACTGATGCGCCAATGGCGAGAAATGACCGACGCTTACGCGGCCGCCGGCAAGGTCTTGTAGGGCTTGACCGCTACTGTTTGGGTCGGCCCCTAATTTC
>WTGC01000107.1 GCA_011523705.1 Chloroflexota bacterium
CTCTATGACCGGCATCCGAGAGAGAGCGTGGGGGGGAGCTACGGTTTACGCAAATGGGAAAATAAGCCCCACGCTCTCTCTCGGATGCCGGTCATAGAGAGCGCGGGAGGGGTTTGGCGTAGGCGTTTTGTGCGAAAGCCTATCCTTCGCGCGCTTCTTCGGTCGCTTCCTGCACCATCTCGGCCGCTTCTTCCGGCGTGACCACACCATTGAGCACCAGATCCGATGCCTGCTTCAGCGCCGACAGCACATCAGGCGGCACATTCGCTTCATACAGCGACGGCGCTCCCATCGTTCCAACATCAGCAACCTGCTGCGCCGATTCCGGCGTCAAGATTTCGGCGACTGCCTCTTCCGGAATATCGGAGCGACCCGGCGTCAAGCGCGACGCCCGCGAATAGGTTTCGATGCCATCGGCCGACGCCAGGTATTTCACCACCTCGAGCGCCGCTTCCTGGTTGCCGCGATTGAAGACGATGTAGCAATTGGGGATCCAACTGCCGACCGGACCGTAAGGTTCGATCATGTCGTCATCGTACCAGGGATAGTAGAAGTAACCCCAGTCGAAATCGACCTCGTCGCTCAAGCTGCCGGAAGCCCAGGAGCCCATCTGCCACATGGCGGCGCTGCCACCAGTGAACAAACCTTGTCCCTGACCATATTCCGTATGCCCGGCGAAACCGTCAGCCAGCAATCCGCGGTCGACCATCTCCTTCAAGGTCGCGAAGATGCGGACGCCATGCGGATCAGTCCACTTATATTCGTTCGCCCAATCCGGCGAGCCGGGGTTGGCGTTGAGCATGAAGGCGCGGTACTCATCCTCGGTCCAGGAGCGCATCATCAGCGCGTCCGGCAAATGGTTTACCAAACCCCAATCATAGAGGTTGACCATCGGCTGATAGCCGCCGGCGCGGACCTTGTCCGCCACCTCGAAGAGCTCCTCCCATGTTGTCGGCACGTCAGCGCCGACTTCGGCGAAGATGTCTTTGTTGTAGTAGATGTAGGGCGTCCAGACCACATCGATATTGACGCCGTAGATGCTGCCGTTGGGCTCGGTGTAATAATCAATCGTGCCCTGCGGAAAGGCGTCGTACCAGCCTTCAGCCTCGTAGAGAGCGTCCAGCGGAACGAGCAAATCGGCTTCGATCATGTCCTTGTACTGGAAGGAGCGCGAGCACCACCACCAGGAGAGATCGGGTCCGTTGGCGTCGGCAAACATGGTCGTTGGCGCCGTCGCCTGCCAATTGACTTCGTCGGCTTGAATATCCAACTCAACCTGGATGCCCGGGTTGTTCTCATTCCATATCGGGATGACCGCCTGCAGCCCCTCGGCGACAGGTCCAGCGAGACCGGTCATGCGCAGGGTCACGGCGTCCTGAGCGGAAACGCTCGCGCTCCCTGCCACCAAAATCAACATAACCGCGAACTGCAGCAAGATGAATTTTGAACGGTGCTTTTTCATTTCTTCACTCCTATAAGAGACTTTCTCAATTCAAACGCTTTGTTGCCTGAGCCTCTTGGCTCGCCTTTATTCGCTTTCTCTGATTCCACCCCCCTTTCTGCATTGACATCCAACCGGGCGCGATCAATAACCCAATGTTACCCCGCCGTCCACTTCGATAGCAACACCGGTGACGAATGACGCCAGGTCCGACGCCAGGAAGAGCGCCGTTTTTCCAATCTCCTCGGCGACAGCGATTCGGCCCAGCGGGTGAATCGAATCGACGTAGGCGCGCGCGGCCGCTTCATCCGGCTGCAAAGCGAACCAGGCATTGACCAGGGGCGTCTCGACCCAGCCGGGGCAGATGCAATTGACCCGAATGCCGTAGGGCGCCAGATCCAGCGCCATGTTCTTGGTCAACGCAATGATGCCGCCCTTGGACGCCGAATAGGCGCCCGATTTTCCCTGCCCGACCAAACCGACCATCGAACCCATGTTGACGATGGCGCCGCGCCCCTGCTTGAGATAGGGCAGCGCCGCCTTGCTCACGAGGAAAACGCTTTTCAAGTTGGTGTCGATGATCCGATCCCAGTCGGACCCGTCGGCTTCTTCAATGCCCTTGCCATCGTGCGTGCCGGCATTGTTGACCAAGATGTCAATCCGCCCGTATTCGCCCATGATTGCGGCAATGGTCGAATCGACTGCCGACGCCTGACCGACATCGGCGATGAAAGCCCTTGCCTTGATGCCAGCCGACTGCAACTGCCCGGCAGCGGAATGCGCCGCCGCTTCGTCGATATCCCAAACAGCGACCGCCGCGCCGGCCGCGCCCAAGACGCGCGCGCAGCCCAATCCGATGCCCGCCCCCGCGCCGGTGACGACAGCGACCCGGTCATTCAGGATCGGTCCGACGGTCAAAGGCGCTGCTTGCGATTCGGTCATTATGACTTGCCTGTCGGCAGATTGCCCTTGGGCAGATTCTAAATCGAATTGACCATCTGTCAAAAAAAGAGCGCCCGCGCCTTCTGTTTGACATTCGGCGCTGCGCTGTGTATTCTCGTAACATCGTCGGGACGTGGCGATGCAAGCGCGGAAAGTCCTGAAGGCAGGCGAACTCAATTGCTCAAAAGCTTCAGCCTGGAAGGCAAAGTAGCGGTCGTTACCGGCGCGGCATCGGGCTTGTCGCAGGCGATCGCCATCGGTTTCGCGGCGGCCGGCGCCGATCTGCTCATCGCCGATATCAACCACGATGGATTGCATGAGACGGCCAGAAGCATACGCGCCCTCGGTCAAAAGGCAGAAGTCTGCCCTTGCGATATCGCCGATGAGGACGCGGTGGACAGCCTCTTCGCGCGTCTCGATGATGTTTACGGCCAGGTCGATATTCTGCTCAACGGACCCTTCGCCTTCAATCGAGAGAAACCGGCAAGGCTGACTTTGGATGACTGGAACGACGCCATCGCCGTCTGCCTGACCGGGTTTTTCCTCTGCGCCCAACAAGCGGGGCGGCGGATGATTGAGCGCGGCGCCGGCGGCAGCATCATCAGCATCGGCTCAATCGCCGGCGCTTCCGCATTGGGCCGCGGCAATTTCGTTTACAGCGTGGCGAAAGCGGGCGTGCACCAGATGACGCGCGAGCTGGCGGTTGAATGGGCGGGGCAAGGCATTCGCGTCAATGCGCTGCTGCCGGCGCAAATGCTTACGCCGTCGGTGCTGCGCTGGCTGGAAGACCCGGCGACCGATGAGGGCTTGGTGGCGCATCTGCTCAAGGGCATCCCCATGAATCGAATGGGCGAGCCGGAAGACATCGTCGGTCCAGCCGTCTTCCTGGCATCGGACGCGGCCGCCTTCGTCACCGGGACCTTGCTGCCGGTCGATGGCGGCAACCTGGCGCTGAACGCCGGCGGGAGCCACAAGTGGTGAGCGCGCTCGCAAGAGTTCTTTCTAGGTTTTGTCCGGTACTGCGCTTTGCTAGCCGCCCAATGGGTCTACCCCTCCCCCGGCCCCTCCCCGAATCATCGGAGAGGGGAGCTAAATTCAACGGATTCGGGGATTCTGCCAGAGGATTCGCCAATGCATGCAGATCTCGGCGAAACCTTCCCCCCATTGATATGGGGGGACCGAGGGGGGTAGACCCAATCGGGTGCAGATTCACTTCAGTAGCGGACAAGCCTTGGCGGGGCGAGGCGGTGACTCGCCCACCGGCGCCCTCAATCGGAGCTCGCCTGGGGAGCAAACCAGCATGACAAGCGTCGTCGTCGCGCATGAGTCTTATATCATATCCGATTTGGAACACGACGCCTTCCGCGCCATTGACGCCGCCGTCCTGCAAACGGGCAACCTGGAAACGCCGGAAGCGCTAGAACAAGCGCGCAAAGCCGACGCTCTCATGGTCACCATCCAGAGGGTCGACGCCGCGCTCCTCGGCTCGCTATCAAACTGCAAAATCATCGCGCGGGTCGGCGCCGGCTTGGATGCCATCGACATTCCCGCGGCGACAGCACAGGGCATCTGGGTCACTTCGGTGCCCGATTATTCGATTGACGAGGTATCGACCCACGCGATCGCCCTGCTACTCAACCACGCCCGCCGCTTGCAGAAGATGTTCGCCTCGGTCAGAGCCGGCAAGTGGCATGACGCGGCTTCAATCGAACCGGCGCCCCGGTTGCAGGGGCAGGTCTTGGGAATCATCGGCTTCGGACGCATTGGACGCGCGGCAGCGGAAAAAGCGCGCGGGCTCGGGCTGGACGTGATCGTCTTCGATCCCTTCATCGACATCGACGAAGCGCGCGACGGAGTGAAGCAGGTCGAACTGGAGGCTTTATTGGCGACCGCCGATTTCATATCGCTGCACACACCCCTCAGCGAATCTTCCCGCCACATCATCAACGCCGCCGCCCTAGAAAAAATGAAAAGCAGCGGTTATCTCATCAATACCGCCCGCGGCGAACTCATCGACGAAGACGCGCTTCTTAAGGCGGTGCAAAGCGGGAACATCGCCGGCGCCGCCCTGGATGTGCTCACGGTCGAGCCGCCGCCGCTCGATTCTCCCCTGCTGCACGACGAGCGCATCACCATCACGCCGCACGCTGGCTGGTACTCGGAAGCATCCAAGCTGGATGTGCGCGTGAAGGCGATTGATGATGTGCTGCGCGTCCTGAGCGGTAAAGCGCCGCGATCACCAGTCAACAACCCGACTCGCTAACAATAGCGGTGATTCCAAGAATGTAAGGATAAAAGTTGCCATAGGAAATAAACTGCCAAAATTAACGACAATCTGTAAGGCTTGTCGGCTATTGACCGTTATGAGCGAGTTTTCACATGATAGCCTGGAAAAAGTCGCGTCATTCTGGCGAAATCCTTCGCCGAATGTGCCGTTTCGGACATGGCGACGCTCCCCCTCTCCCCTTGTGGGAGAGGGGGCCGGGGGGTGAGGGGT
>WTGC01000198.1 GCA_011523705.1 Chloroflexota bacterium
AGGCACAGTGGCTGCAAAGCAACCCCTCAAAAGTTCTGGAATCCAGTGTCCAATATGTTGGGACCACTACAGGGGTGAGACGCCCGCAAACACGCGGCCATTGCCACAAGCGCAGCCTGACCAAACCCCGCGCAACTGCTATACTCCTCGCCAGTTTGCCGTAAATCAGCCGGAGTCACATCCACATGAAAGCCGTCCAGATTATCGCCCGCGGACAATGCGCCTTCGTCGAGACGCCCAAGCCGACCCTGCAGCCGGGCAGCGCCATCGTCAAAACCCTGCGCCTCGCCCTCTGCGGCAGCGACGTCCGCCATATCCATTACTTGCCAGACGACCGCTACCCCTCGCCAATCGGCGAAACCGGGCACGAAATGGTCGGCCGCATCGAAGCCATCGATCCCGCCAACGGCAGCGTCCAGCCGGGCGACATCGTGCTCTGCCTCGCGCCCGACCACCGCGCCATGCAAGAATACTACCGCGCCCCCATCGACCGCCTGCTGCCCTTCCCCGTCGGCACCCCGCTCGAGCAGGCCGTGCAAGCCCAGCAATTCGGCACCGTGCTCTTCGCCGCCAAACACCTGCCCGACCTGCGCGGCAAGACCGTCGCCGTCATCGGCCAGGGCTCAGCGGGCTTATGGTTCAACTTCGCCCTGCAGCAGCGCGGCGCCGCCAAGATCATCGCGCTCGATCTCAAAGCCTACCGCCTCGCCTATAGCAAACGCTTCGGCGCCACCGACACCTTGCACAACGTCGACATCCCCATCGCCGACGCCCTGTGCGACCTCAACGGCGGCCAGCTGCCCGATGTCGTCATTGAAGCGGCCGGCGAAGACGCGTCCATTCGCCTCGCCATCGAAGTCGTCCGCGAGAACGGCTTCATCCTCAACTTCGGCGTGCCCCGCTTCGAGACGATGGACTTCCCCATCTTCGACTTCTTCTGGAAATCGCTCACCGCCCGCTCCAATGTCGGCACCATCCAAGAGCCCAACCACGCCAGCACGCGCCAGGCGTTGCAGTTGATCAGCGATGGCGCGGTCCCGGTCGCCGACATGATCACGCATACCTTCAAGTTCGACGATGTCATGGAGGCTTACGAGCTTCACCGCATCCAGGACGAAGGCGCGGTCAAGATCGTGATTGATATGGAATAATTTTTTACCACCGAGTGCTCCGAGGTCACCAAGAGCACCGCGTGGAATCTAGTTCAGAGCGTCACCCCTCCCCGAAGCCTCGGGGAGGGGCCGGGGGTGGGGTTGACCATCGCATCCAGGACGAAGGCGCGGTCAAGATCGTGATTGACATGGAATGATTTTTCACCACCGAGGTCACCGAGGTCACCGAGGAAGGTCGAGTTAATCGATAAGATGCTGGACTTGCACAAGCAGCTCCCCGACTTGACCGGCGAAAAGCGCAGGGTTGCTGACGCGCTAATTGCGAAAGTCGATAGCGAGATTGACGCGCTAGTTTACAAGCTGTACGGCTTGAGCGAGGATGAGGTGGCGATTGTGGAGGGTGGGTGAATTTCTGCTACTATTGCCCTAGTACGTGGCAGCATCGCATTTGTATTGACGAGAGGTTTTATGGAGAGTTTTGAACACATGGGTTACTGGTGGCTTCCCGGAGAGCCCAACGAACCTATTAGCGATTTACCCGACAGGGCGATTCCTGGGAAATTGTCGTTCGACCCTGCCACTGGTGGCATACTTGAGCTATTGGGTAATCTTGATATCGAAGATCCCTATCGAATTAATATTTGGAAAAAGTATGAAATCATTCAGGGCATCGAAAGCGGGTCAGGCAAGTGTGTCACGTTGCAAGGTTGTTTTGTCACCTCCATATCCCATCGCGACACCTTCTCTGAAATTAAAATGATCGTCAACTACATTTTCACGGGATACGACTATTGGTTCGACAGCGTTGAGGACATCGAATTTGACAATCTGACAGTCGGCTACACTTACTTAAACGACTGGATGTTTCAAAAGAACTTTGACTATGATCTGAAACGTACAGATTACAAGCGCATGTTGGACTATAGCATAAGCTATACCACGCCAGAACCCATTGAAATACCTCTCGAAAATGCAACAATCGAACTCTGGGCCGCGGCTAGCACCAGTTCGTCTATCACCGAAATTTCGTTGAAGGACAAATATCGCATAACCATAACTCCACGTGAGCCAAAGCGTTTTTTCGAGTATCTCACATTCATCAAATTCCATTTGCCCAATTTTCTTACTTTGGCAACTGGGCGTACCAACTTCCCTCTAAACGTAGCGGGTATAGTATCGAAAGATCGTGGCGGGATGAGCATATTCTATAAGGTTCAAGGATATGTAGATAAAGATCGCCAGGTATCACTGTGGTCGATGCTATTTACATTCAAAGATGTGGAGGAAGATCTACCGAAGTACTTATTGAACTGGATACGAAAGTCTGAGAAATTGGAGGCCGCATATAATCTCTTCTTTCGAAAGCAATATAGCAAAGTCGTAGTTTTGGATTCCGAGCTATTGAGTTTGGCGCAAGCGCTTGAAGCCTATCACAGAAATGTTTACGGGGGAGAATACCTTAGCAAAGAAGATTATGAACCTATCAGAATTGCGCTAATCGATGCCATCCCCGATTGCGTCGACGATAAGCACAGGGCCTCGCTCGAAGGCACGTTCAAATATGGGTATCAGTATTCCTTGCGGACGCGGCTTAGAGAAGTGTTCGATGAAGTCTTGTCAGAACAGAGTGATGATCTCAAGAAACTGGTCGGCAATCCAGCAGACTTCATTCACAGATTGGTCGAAACTAGAAACTACTTCACGCATCGTGACGGAGAACCCAGCTCAGCGGTGCTTAGTGACGATGAACTTTACACATTTACACGTAGAATGCGAATGCTCTTGCAAATTTGCTTCCTCGAAGAAATGGAGTTTCCTCCTAACGAAATCACACGGCTGCTGAATGCAAACCAAGAGTATCAAAACCTAACAAAGGACAAGTCCGCGTGATTGACTTTGCGCGGAAAAATCTCTGTGCCCTCCGTACCTCTGTGGTGAATCAACCCGCGCGACCATCCGCTCACCCCTTCCCCGCCAAACAGAGACCAGCCCCGGCACGGAATCGCGCGCGCTTGACTGGACCAACTTGACTGAGACTGAACTGCGAATTGTGGAGGGTGGGTAATCGCAAGGCAATTTGTGCTACAATGGCGCTAAGCGGCAACAATTGACACGAGGCAAAGCATGAGACCATTGGAAAAGGAATACCGGTATTTCCTTGAAATCATGCATGATCTCGCTGAGAAGCACGGGGCTGGGAGCTTTGTCGCAATAAAGGGTCATGACATTCTCGGCGTATATCCTTCATACACGGATGCCGCTAAGGCAATCTACCCGGAACATGAACAAGGAACTGTGCTGCTGCAGCGGATTGAGGAGAGCATCGAAGCGATGACCGTGCGTTTGCACACGCCAAGAATAGTATCCACTGCATGACCGCGACGCCTCGCGTATGGACGCGGAAATGGGATTCCGTACATAACCAACTCATAAGCCCTTGTTCAGTTTCAACTCTGTTTTCCTTCATAGAGTCGGAATCGAAACTTGAATCTATCGACGGATTGCATGCGTTCTCTGCCCTATGGGATACCGGGGCGACGCACAGCGTCATAAGCAAGCGGGTTGTTGACGCGCTCGGCATAAAGCACGAGGGATGCGTCCCGATAGCGCACGCAATTGGTATTGACGAAGTTCCCATATATCATGTCGGCCTGGTTTTGCCAAATGACATCGCCTTTCCTATGCCAAATGTTCCGCAAACCGACTTGACCGGGATCGATGTCTTGATTGGCATGGACATAATAAATCGGGGCGACTTCGCAGTTACAAATCGAAATGACAAAACAATGTTTTCTTTTCGCTTCCCCTCGATGACAGAAATTGACTTCCGTTTAGATTCAGACTGATTAGATTGGGATTCGCAATGTAACCAATGGACGAACCCCGCGCGACCATCCACTCGCCCTTTCCGCGCCAGTCCCGGCTACCATCATCACATGACCGCCACAGCCATGCGCCCAATCCCAGCCGCCGCCCGCCAATGGAACCTACCCCCCACCCCCGGCCGCCATATCCATACTCTGTCTTTACACTGCGCCAATTTCACGGGGCTTTCCGGGGCAAACGCGCGCCAATTACGCCTCATTATTAGAATGTCTCTGTGCCCTCTGTGCCTCTGTGGCAAAAAACCCTCGGTGACCTCGCTTAAACTCGGCGCGCTCGGTGGTAAAATCTCTCTGTGTCGACGGTCAGTGTCGGCGGTCAGTGTCTACGCGACCTACGCGACCCTCTGTGCCTCTGTGGTGAAAAAACAGAATCACCTATGGTAAACTACCACCCATGAACCGCATCGACTACGCCACCATCCTCATCCGCCGCGGCTGGATCATGCTCCTGCTCGCCATCATCGCCGCCGCCGCCGCCTACGCCTTCAGCAAGACCATGGACCCCGTCTACCGCGCCACTCAGAAGGTGCTCATCGTGCCCAGCCGCAGCGACTTCGGCTTGACCCAAGCGGCCAAGCAAACCCTCAACAGCCACGTCGCCTATCTCAACAGCTCCCTGCGCGCCGCCGAGGTCATCGACCGCCTGCAAATGGATATGACGCCCGAGCAGCTGCGCGCCGATGTCCGCATCGCGCCCGACCTCGACAGCCTCATCATCCAGATCGACGCCGAGCACAAGAATCCCGCCCAAGCCGAAAGCATCGCCGCCAACTGGGCGCAGCTGCTCGTCATCTATCGCAATGATGAAAACCAGCAGGGCCGCCGCGAAGACCGCAT
>WTGC01000214.1:0-32980 GCA_011523705.1 Chloroflexota bacterium
GCTTCAGCCGCCAGCTGGGTCGAGCTGTTGAAGAGGATGCCCATCTCGCCCTTGCTGAAGCGGTAGATGGCGACGCCGTTGTCGTCGGGCGCGACGTCAGTGACGATATTGTCGATTTCGGCGATGACGCTGACCGGGCGCCCCAGCATCCAGTAGAACCAATCGGCGGCGTGGGAGGCGTCGTCCATGAACATGCCCATATTCTGAACCGGGTCCATGTGCCAGTTGCCCGATTGGGCGAAACTCGGCATCAGCAGGGCGGGGATGGCGTGGCGGCGGCGGATGACGGCGATGTTGCCGACCGCGCCCTCGTCGATCAGCGCCTTCATCTTCTGATTGATTGGGTCGCCGCGCATCTGATAGCACATGCTGAACTTGACGCCCGTTCGTTCAATGACGTCGATGATGGCATCGCAGTCCTCCAGCGTCAGCGCCATCGGCTTTTGCAGCAGGACATGCTTGCCGGCTTCGGCGGCGGCGATGACATGCTCGGCGTGTTTATTGGTCGGGCTGGTGACGAAGACGGCGTCGATGTCGTCGCGCGTCAGCATCTGATCGAGATCGGGCATCCAATCCAGGTCAAACTCGGCAGCGTGCTGTTGACCGCGTTCGTGATCGTCATCCCAGGCAGCGACCACATCGGCGTCGGCGTAGTCGGCGATGACCTGGCAATAGCGAATCACGTGTCCATGGGCGAAGCTGATGACGCCGAGGCGAATTGGATCGGGCATGGTGTTTATCCTTTGTTCACGGGTTCTCAGTAGAAGCAAACAAGTAGTGAGAATTCTGATTGGCTGTTATTTTACCCCATCCCCCGGCTCCTTCCCCAGCGAGCTAGGGAAGGGGAGGTCGCTAGCGAGGCAGTTTTCGCATGACTAACCTGGTTCTACCGCTGTCGAATAATGATGCGAGGCGCCGTATTCCGAGAGCGTTTGTGCGGCGATTCCGCTAGACCTGTTCAATTGGCTGATGGAAATAGTAGCATAAGCCATCGGGAGCGACGACAAAGAAAACTTGAAATTTCTTCCCGTCGCGCTCGTCCAGGCGCCAGTTGCCGGTTTTGACGCCCTTGGCTTCCAGTTCGTCGCGGGCGCGCTGAATATCAGAGACCAATATTGCCGCGCCATCTTGTGAGGCATCGCCGCCGTTGATGGCGAACCCAAGCCGCACATCGTCTCGCTGCATGATCACTGCGGGATGCGGGCTTTCACGTCTTTCAATTTCATTGAGGCCAAAAGCGCCGCTATACCATTCTGCGGTTTGCTCGATATCCTTCACCGGCAGGTTGAGGACATCGTCAGTAAAGGGAAAGGCGGCAACAAATAGTTGCTCCGATGTCGCGGACGAATCTTCCATTTTGCTGCTCCTTCAGATCAAATCCATCTTGAGGCACGATACCGCGGCGCGCCAGTTTTTCTAGCCCGCTTCCTCTCGACCTTACTTGGCGATAAAGTCGCTGACATCAACATCGACGATGAGGTCGTCGCCGTCGACGATGATGGGATAGGTTTTGACCCGCACAGCAGGATCAACCAGGCATTGGCCCGTGGCGATGTCGAATTGCCAGGCGTGCCAGGGGCAGCGGATGATCTCGCCATCGCGTTCATAATCGACGAAACCGTCTGTTAAAGAGGGTGGGGCGGATGTGGTACTGCGCCCGGCCACTTCGCCGGTGCAGAGCGGACCACGCTTATGCGGGCAGATGTTGCGCAAAGCGTAGAAGCGGCCATTCACATTGAAGATGCCGATGCCAGCGCGGCCGCGAAAGGGCACGATGATCTTACGACCGCCGATCGGGATTTCGGCGACCTTGCCGACTACGATGCGTTTCACGCGATAACCGCCTCGATCATATCGTCTGTGATGCGCAGCAAGTCGAGGGCGTTTTCAGCGAAAATGCGCCGATGCGTATGCTCGTCCAGCTTGGGCAAGACGGTCACCGGATCGTTCCAGTCCCAGTGTGGAAAATCGGTGCAGAAGATCAGCGTCTCATCCGCGTGCAGCATCTCCAGCATCTGATACACCTGCTCGGTTTGTGGCGGCTCGTGCATTGGCTGCGTGCCGACGCGGATATGCTCGCGGAAGTATTCGCTGGGCAGCCGCTTGAGCCAGGGCGTCTGATCGCCGAGCGCTTTCCAATCCGCATCCATATGCCACATTAGCGGCGCCGCCCACATCTGCTGCGCTTCGATAAAGGCGAATTTGAGGCTTGGATACAACTCAAAGACGCCCTCCGCGATCAGCGAAGCCGCCTGGGCGCTGGCCAAGTTGGGGCGGATCATTCGGTATTCTGTGTAGTAGCTGGGGAATCCGGCCGGGGTTGGCGTCGATCCCGGGCTGTCCCCAACTATATGCGAGACCACCGGCAAGTCATGCTCGGCGCAGGCTTCCCAGATGGGATGATAAATGCGCTTGCCATAGAGCTGCGGCGTCAACATCGGCATCAAAACGGCGACCGTGTCCACCCGCGGCGCCAGACGATGAATCTCCTTGACCGCCAGCGCTGGATCGTTCGGCGCGACCAGAATCGCATTGACCAGGCGCGGATCCACCTCCAGCCAATGCTCGATCGTCCAGTCGTTAAAGGCGGTGCAAAGCGCGGCCGCCCAGTCCGGATCGGGCAAGCCGGCACAAGCGTAAAGGGGCGGCGGCCCCGTTAGCAGCGCAAAGTCGATATTCCAGCGATCGAGCAATTCCTTCTGCGTAAACTCCAGCGAGTAGTTGAATTCTCGCGCCTTGAGCTCAGGGTCCTTCAAGTCGGTTCGATAACGGCGGTAGGGCATGTTGGTATAACCGGGGTCGGGCAGGTGCAAGCCTTGATCGAGCAGATGCTCTTGATAGAACTTGGGCAAGTATGGCAGCAGGTCTTCCGGCTCGCGGAAGGCTTGATGCACATCGCAATCGACAAGTTTGACGCCGTCGGCGGCAACGTCGGTCCAGCCCGGCGCCGAGATGGGCGCGGCGCCTTTCTTGCCGATGTAGATTTGGTCCAGTTTGTCAGGCGCTTGCATACATCACGTCCGGAAAAGACTATTTCTAGCAGGTACTTTAGCTCATTTGCGATGAATTAGCGCCCCACGCTGCTTGTATCATCCAGATAGGCGGATTCAAGCCGGGGACAGCCGCCTGGCGGACGACGATGCGCCTCAGGCGACGACCGCCTCGATCATATCGTCTGTGATGCGCAGCAAGTCGAGGGCGTTTTCGGCGAAGATGCGCCGATGCGTATGCGCGTCCAGCTTGGGCAAGACGGTGACCGGGTCATTCCAGTCGAAATGGGGGAAATCGGTGCAGAAGATCAGGGTCTCATCGGCGTGCAGCATCTCCAGCATCTGATAGACCTGCTCGGTCTGTGGCGGCTCGTGCATCGGCTGCGTGCCAACGCGGATATGCTCGCGGAAATACTCGCTGGGCTTTCGCTTGAGCCAAGGCGTTTGATCGCCGATGGCTTTCCAGTCGGTGTCCATATGCCACATCAGCGGCACCGCCCACATCTGCTGCACTTCGATCAGCGCGACTTTGAAATTGGGGAACTTCTCGAAGACGCCCTCGACGATCAGCGAGGCGGCTTGGGCGCTAGCGACGCTGGGGCGGGTCATGCGCGATTCCATGTAGTAACTGGGGAAGCCAACCGGCGTCGGCGTCGACCCGGGGCTGAGCCCGCCGATATGGGAGACGACGGGCAGGTCGTGCTCGGCGCAGGCTTCCCAGATGGGATGGTACATGCGCTTGCCGAAAAGCTGCGGCGTCTGCATCGGCATCATGACCGCGACCGTGTCTTTGCGATGGGCGAGACGGTGAATCTCCTTGACGGCCAGCGCCGGGTCATTGGGCGCCACCACGATGGCGTTGACCACGCGCGGGTCTTTGTCCAGCCAGTGCTCGATCGTCCAGTCATTGAAGGCGGTGCAGAGGGCGGCTGCCCAATCGGGATCGGGCAAACCGGCGACCGCCAAGAAGACCGGCGGACCGGTCAGGAGGGCGAAGTCGATATTCCAGCGATCGAGCAATTCTTTCTGCATGAATTCGAGCGCGAAGTTGAAGTCGCGCTCCTTGAGCGCCGGGTCTTTGATATCAGGGCGGGTACGGCGGAAGGGCGTGTTGGCGTAGCCGCTGCCGGGCAGATGCAAGCCTTGGTCGAGCAGGTGCTCTTGATAGAATTTGGGCAAGTAGGGCAGGAGCTGCTCGGGGTCATGAATATTGTGGTGGACATCGCAGTCGACCAGCTTGACGCGGTCGGCCGGCTTACCGGTCCAGCCGGGCGCGGCGATGGGCGCGGCGCCTTTCTTGCCGATGTGGATTTGTTGAAGTTTGTCTGGTGTTTGCATTGCATTGCACCCTTTTCTGCTTGTGTTGCGCACAAAGACTGATGTGCGCCGGTTAATTGCCAAATCCTTTGATTTCTGTAAGATGCCTGTTATTCAACTCGAACCAGCCCATATGTCTACGTCGCTCATGATACCGTTCTTGCAAGAATTCCCTAAATGATCCCGCGAATTTGCATTTTACAATAACGTAGAATTTGATCGGCTTACTCGCTGTGAGCATATCATGGAGATTGTTAAGCTCGCGAGACTGCCACCTGTCGTCCACCAAGCCTTTCGGATGCGAGGTCTCCCAGATTTTATAGAGACTTCCAGGATTCACGCCCTGTACAACACAAACATAGCCGGCTGGTTTTTCAAGTTTGGGAAAATCTCTGTATTTGTCAACGTCCAGCGTTTTCAAGCCCCAATGCGTCTTGGGGGACACGTAGATGCTACCGTGTACGTAATCTTCTTTAGCAGACTGTTTGATTTCTCCTAGCTCTTCCTTTGTCAGTTCAATCCAATCGGTTCCTCTTTTACGTTCTGACGGCGAAAGCAGCGATTCCACCGCCCTATTCATGTTGTCGACTTTCAATACTAGGACGATCTCCAACGGAAATTGACGCCACTTTTCTGATATTGCGATTTCTATGGATTCCACAGGATGGTTATCAAAAAAGATCTTGCCCTTTCGGTCGACGTTATCCCGAATGATGCTGATGTAGCCTGACCTGCCTTTTTCCTTAGGTAGGTCGCGGTAATTGTCATCCAGAACACTCTCCCACTCCCAGTCCATTTCGGGAATCGCAGAAAAGTCGTCAAGGTCTGGCTCGTATTTGCTCGCGCCATCCTCTACATCGTGTCGCTTGTGCGCGCCCTTCCTCATTGCCAACAACACGCCTGCCCAGGATTGCAGTTGATTCCACAATTCAGTTGCCACACGGATGATTTCCGGATCAATGTCTGACATGCCCAAGTCATTGCCGGAAATGACCTGAATCAGGGCGGCAATTACAAGAATCTCCCTGCGCTTCCCATCACTGACCGTAAACCACTCGCCCCTTTTATTGCCATTCGAGTACGCTCGACGCAACCGTTTCTCAAGGGCGCTGGCGTCCTTAGCGGGAATGATGAGAATAAAATCTTGATCCTGTCCCATCTGAGATCGAAGTTGACTATCGCGCCATGGCGGTCTCGCGCGATAGCCCGTCTTGAAGCGCTCGCCGTTGGCTCTGTCTCTGATTACGTAGACGAAACCAGACCTGCCAGCCCGATTCAGTCTGGTTTGAGTTGCGGTCTTGACAATTGATCTATCAAATTGCTTTATCAGCGCAATGACAAAGAGGATGAACGAACGTCGCGCATTTATCGACGCTGCGAAACTGGCAATTCTAAAGATCCATATCCACATTTCCGGCTGCCCTTAACGAATGTGGACGGCGCAGAATTCAATGTACGATTTCGACTGCGCGTTAATCGAGATACGCAAAAGAGTTGCACAAATGGTGTTCTTGCTCTCACCGGGCCGCAACCGTCGCCGGCGATTGCTCACCGTAACGAATATACCCCGCTTCCAGATTCTTAGCTATTCCTCCATCGCATCCAACTCGGCTTGCTGCTCGGCGATGCGCTCGGGCGTGCATTCCAGCCCAGCCAAGAAAGCCTGGTCGCGCTCTAGTCGCGCTTCCAGCGGCGCGGGTCCGCCAAAGAAAGCCTGTCCGATTGCCGCCTGCGCCGCGGGAGAGATCGGCATGATCGAGGGCAGCCCCACTTCTTCATTCATCATGAGGGACAAGTCGGCCCGTTCCTGCAGCGCCTGAGAAAAACTGAATCCCATCTGTTCGGCGGTGTGCATATTGATGGCGACAACCATATCACCAGCTAGCGCGCTGATCCCGCCGCTGGCGGGGTCCAGTTCGCCCGCCAAATAAGCCGCCACCATCAACCCGACGGCGTCTCCCACTTCCAAGAGCTGGGAGAATCCAGCGCCGACGGTCGCGCCCAGAACCAAGCCGTCCAAACTAGCGAAGAATACGGGGATGCCCTGCTCGTTGGCGACGCCCGAGACGAGCGGCAGCCCGGCCAAGTTCATGTAATCCATCGGCAACAGGATGGCTTCCACGCCTTTGCTGACCAAGCCGCCGGTCGCCAGCGCGAGATCGGCCAGCGAGGTGACGGCTGCCTGTTCGACAGTGAGACCGAGCGATGCGCCCGCTTTGGCGATCTGTTCAGCGCCGTAAACCCCGCTGGCATCAGCCGAATTGTGTATGCTGCCGATCGTCTGAATGTCGGGATTTTGCAGCGGCAATAGGCCCACGATAGCCTCATAATCAATAACGGATTGAACGCCGCTGACATGGGCCGGCTTGATGCAGGGCGCGTCGGCGATGCCGGCTTCATAGGGATTGTAGACATCGGTGAAGAAGATCGCCGGCGGGTTGTCCATATCCTCGGTGGCTAACAGCGCCGCCAGCGTCACCGGCGCCGAGATCGTCACCAGCGCGTCCGGCTCGTGATCCAGCGCAAAGGCCACCAATTCGCGCAGCCGGTCCAATTCAAAGTTGGCATCCAGGCGATTGAATTGCACGGGCGAATTATCCGCCGACTCGATCATGACCTGCATCCGTTGATCCGAGCGGTCTTCCGGAATAATGTATCCATAAGCCTCCAGCACGTCCAGCATCCCGGTCTGGATCGCATTGGTCGGTCCAAAGGGATAAAAGGAAATTAGCCAAACGCTCGGCTTGCCTTGCTCTTGCTGCGCCAGGGCGGGCGCCCCGAGAAACAACAAGATGCTCATTGTGATCAGATATCTAAACATCTCAGCTTCCTTTCATGAGAATCCATAGGCTGCGATTTGCAGTGGCGGTCAATCGATATTCGCGCTGAGCAGCAAGCGACTGCGCCTCGCAAGTTCTACTCTATTAACATTATATCAAATATTACGACTGGTTGACGGCGCCTCGGGACCGCGGCCGCCTCTCGACCCGCGAGCGCTCGGCAAGGCAATGATCACAACTGGTGTCCGCGCCCGAAGAAATCAGTGATTAGGCCCTGTAGATAGTCGCTGAAGCGCTTCTGCGGATCAAAGACTTCCAGCGCTTCGATTTGAATCGCCTGGCAAACCACTTCTTCGCGGAAGCGTTCCAATTCTGTGCCGTAAGGATAGCCGGCTTTCTCACGGTATATGTGGCAGGCTTCATGAACCAGCATACCGGCCAGCCAGACAACGGCGCTCTCCACATCAGCGTCATTCCAGAGATAGGTATGGCTGGGCGGCAAGGCGAAGGAACGCAACTGGGTGTTTACGCCAAGCACTCCCTCAGGCGTTTCGCGGATGTGCTTCAGTTCAGCGATGGTGTATTGATACCAGTCGGGCGCGCCATTCTGCAGCATATCCAAGGCGGCTTCGACCCGGGCGACAAACCGTGGCGACCCGTCTATCACCACCGCCGGATGCTTGCACTGGCCCTTTTGAAAAGCGAGGTAACAGCGGATCCAATCTTCGTTTGATGAACAGGAAGCATTGATTGCCTGGCAGCAATTGTCGGCGCCTGGCGGGAGGCTGTAGGGGCTGCTGGCAGTGGCTGACGAAGATGTTGGCGCGGGCGGCGCCTGGCATTCGTTCTGCTGGAATGCCCAATAACCACTGACCCAATCCGCATCTGAAACGCATTGTCTATCGACAAAACAGCAATTGTCGATTTCAGACGGCTGAGACTGAGTGGCGGGAGATTCCGCGCTGT
This sequence comes from Chloroflexota bacterium, assembly GCA_011523705.1. Classification (GTDB taxonomy): domain Bacteria; phylum Chloroflexota; class Anaerolineae; order Aggregatilineales; family Phototrophicaceae; genus UBA6055. Next base: position 8,054 of record WTGC01000214.1, read on the forward strand.
CCACGCTGGTGTAACTGACCCAATCGGCAAGCCACAGGTCGCGCTCATTTCTGCTGATTTTCAGCCAGCGGTTGAAGCGACCGATGACATGCAGGATGCTGCCGGCTGGCGCAGTTTCGACCACCTCGCTTTCCAGGCTGTAGCCAGCGCGCAAACGGCTGTTGTTCGTTACGCGAATGTGGTAACTCTGCGCCGATACCACCATGCACAGAAGGAAGACGGCCAGCGTCGTTGCAAATGCCCTTGCCTTCATGGATAAGCGCTCCTGGATCGTTGGGTTCCCGCCGGGCGTTGAGTCGTACGGGCGCTTCCAATCTCGCTAAGATGTCGGCCGCATCTCTCCTAGCGAGCGCTCGCCTTGCCGAATGTAACCCGCCACAGGACTTTCGATGCGACCGTAGGCGTTCCAAATCTTGAATCCCAGCAGCGCCAGCAGGTCGTCGTCGGCTTCCGCCACCACCTCGGGCGCGGTCGCCATGGTGAAATTGACTTGCGTGCGAAATTGCGGCGCGACGAAGGTGGTCAAGACACCCAGGCGATGTTCGTCGCTGACGTTGGCGCCGGTGCCATGCCAGATGCGGCCATCGAAGAGCATGGCGGTGCCGGCGGCGCCTTCGGCCGGGATGCTGACGACATCCTTGTCCTTGTCTTTGTCGGGGCGCCGTCCGAAGAGGTGGCTGCGCGGCGCCAAGCGGGTGGCGCCGATGGCTTCGGTGAAGTCGTTGAGCATCCACATGACGTTGACCACGACAGGCGGCGCGATCATCGCCGGGTGCTCATCGACGCGGTTGGAAAGCTCGCGCGTCAGCGAGCCGGCCGGCACCGGATTGGGCGCGCGGTGGATCGGCTCCGGCATCCACCACTGGTCGGTGTGCAGATTCATGGCGACGCCGCCTGGCTTGGCGATGTTGGCGCCATAGCTGGAGAGCAGATAATCATTCCCCAGCACATGCCCGACGACCGCGCGCACGGTTGACTGCTGCAGGAGTTCGCGCCAGACCCGTCCTTTGTTTATCAGCATCCAGACGCGCTGATTGACGCCGCCAGCTTTGCCTGAAAAGGCGTCGCGCCGGATATTGCCGTCTTTGTCGGTGAAGGCGCCCCATTGCTGCTTGGCGCCGCCATCTTCAAAGGCGTGGCCGCCTTCCAGCTCAGCCTGCGCCTGTTCCAGCAAGCGCTTCTTGGCGACCGCCAGCTGGTCGGGCGGGATGGCGTTTTCTACCAGGCAGTAGCCGTATTCGTCGATATTGGCTTTGAGCGTATCGAGGTCGCTTGTCGGTTGGGGCAGTTCTTCATGCGTCCAGTCGAACATGTTGGTCTCCGTCAGGGTGAACTAAGAAATGCTGGCTGCGGCGGCGAGCTAGATCGTCTGTGTCGGTTCATTGTGGGGGAGAATACATCAGAGCGCGGGGCTGCGCAAACAACTAGATGCCGAAGATGCACGTCAAGTTAGTAGGGTTTCGAGTCGTTCCATGACGTCAAGGAGGACTGTTTCGGGGGCGTTGGCTTTGAATTCGACCGGGCGGACTCGCCAATCTATACTCCGGATATGATCAACCAGCACCACGCCGTAGATTTCTAAACCTGCGGGCAGCGGGACCTCAAAGGGATAACCCTTTTGTCGTCCAGTAATGGGACAGCAGACAGCCAAGCCTGAGGAGTAGTTGAAGCCATGTCGGGACAAAATGAGAGCGGGACGTGAGCCCGCTTGCTCGCGCCCCGCCTGGGGATCAAAATCTGTCCAGACAATATCCCCGCGATTAGGGATATAAGCCACTACCAAACCTCTTTGCCAACCGGCGGACCCCAGTCAACTTCCCCGTGTCGATTTTCAGGCGTGATTTGCGCGACTAATTCCTCCAGCTTGTAGCGGGGCGCGCCTGGCGGATAAATCTTCAGGCATCCATTCACAACGCGCAGTTCAACCTCACTGCCGACTTCCAGCCCAATCTCATCCGCCAATTCATCGGGAATGCAGATGGCAAGGCTGTTCCCCCATTTCTTTATTGTGGTAGTCATTGCAGTCCCCGTTTCTACTTTCACAATTGCATTCTAGCACAGGCTAAAGCATGTTCGCCAGACACTGCCCTGCAGCACCCTTGCTCACCACCATATCTCATTGCCAACAGGTGGCCCAGTGTCCCATTCTTCCGGTTCAAAATCATCAGGCACGCTCGCCAGAAGCTCATCAAGGTCGTAACGTTTGCTGCGCCGCTTTCTGATCCGGATTTCGCCGTCCACAACGCGCAGTTCAACCTCACTGCCGACTTCCAGCCCAATCTCATCCGCCAATGCATCGGGAATGCAGATGGCAAGGCTGTTTCCCCATTTCTTGATTCTGGCGCTCATTGCTATTCTCGTTTCACCATTGTAGATACAGATTACTGGATCTGTATCGTGCCATGCACCTTATGTTTGTTCGCGGACTGGAGGTATGCTTTCACATTAGGTGACATCCGCTCGGTTTTTCGCTACAATTGGCGGATGAAACTGAGTTGCGAGGATGCAGCAATGACCGTTCCCGCCACGAAAGAAAAGGAGTTTGCCGCGCGAGGCTACACCATCGCGCGTGGTCTTTTTGATCTTGACGAGGTCGAAGAATTACGTCAACACTTCTTCGCGATCAATGCGGAACAGCATGCGATACGCGAACGCGACGCGAATTCGGACAATACTGTTGTAGAGGGCGATCCCCTGGCGCGGTTTCCGCGCGTTATGATGCCGCATCGCTTTGACGAAAAGAGCCTGCAATGGATGATCGACGCCCGGCTCAACGCGTGGATGACGAGCATCCTCGGGCGCGAGCCCTACGCCGTGCAGACGATGTTTTATTTCAAGCCGCCGGGCGCCCGCGGCCAAGCGCTGCACCAGGATCAGTTCTATCTGCGCGTCGACCCCGGCACCTGCGTCGCCGCCTGGATGGCGATAGATCGCTGCGATGAGGAAAACGGCTGCCTGCGCATCGTGCCCGGCACGCACGACATTCCGGTTTTGTGCACAGTCGATGCCGACACCGATGTCAGCTTCACCGATGTCACCGTTGAATTGCCGCCCGGTTATGAGCCGATTCCGTTGATTATGGCGCCCGGCGATGTGCTTTTCTTCAACGGTCAGTTGGTTCACGGCAGCTACCCCAATAGCACAACTGACCGCTTCCGCAGCGCTTTGATCGGACACTATATCGTCGGTGAAGCCGAGGCTGTCAGTAAATGGTATCATCCGGTGTTGCGCATGGACGGCAGCGAAGTCGACTTCGGCGTCAGCGAACATGGCGGACCCTGCGGCGTCTGGGTCGATCGCGATGGCGAAGCGATGGCCGTGCTCGAAGGCGTCGAGACGCGCTATACCAGCTGAGGCTCAGGCGCGGCTGACGATTGACACGCGGCCAAGCCACAGCGGGAGCAAATTTCAGTTATGCCAGTCTCCGCCACAAACATCAGCGAGTTTGCCGCACAGGGTCTTACCATGGCGCGCGGCTTGTTCAACCTCGACGAGGTCGAGCAATTGCGGCGGCACTTCTTATGGATCAACAAGAATCACCGGCGCGTGTCGGACAATATCACCGATGAAAGCGATCCGCTCGCCAAATACCCGCGCGTTGGGCAGCCGCATCGCTGGGACGAAACGAGCCTGAACTGGATGATTGATCGGCGCCTCAACGAGTGGCTGACGGCCATCCTCGGGCGCGAGCCCTACGCCGTGCAGACGATGTTCTATTACAAACCGCCGGGCGCCCGCGGTCAGGCGCTGCACCAGGATCAGTTCTATTTGCGCGTCGAGCCCGGCACCTGCGTCGCCGCCTGGATGGCCGTTGACCGCTGCGATGAAGAAAACGGCTGTCTCTTCGTCGTGCCCGGGACGCACAACATCCCGGTTCTCTGCACAGTCGACGCCGATACGGATGTCAGCTTCGTCAACGATACGGTGGAATTGCCACCCGGATTCGAACCGATTCCCCTCATTATGGAGCCCGGCGATGTGCTCTTCTTCAACGGGCAGCTGGTGCACGGCAGCTACCCCAATACCAGCGCCGATCGCTTCCGCTGCGCGATGATCGGCCACTACATTGTCGGCGAGGCTGAGGCGGTCGCCAAGTGGTATCATCCGGTCTTGCGCATGGATGGAAGCGAAGTTGACTTCGGCGTCAGCGAGCAGGGCGGGCCCTGCGGCGTCTGGGTCGATCGTGATGGCGAGCCGGTCGCTGTCCTTGAAGGCATTGAGACCCGCCAAGAGCATCGCTCGCGGGGGCGCGATTGAGGGCGTCTCCAGGCGCTGAGATTGAAGCTTTACTGCTATATCCGCGCACCGCGCATTCTGCAAGAAACCCACTTCCAAATTGAATTCGCCTTTTGCAATCCTCTAGGATACAATCCCTCGAATTGTGAGTTTTTTGCCTTTCGAAAAACTGTAGATGACTGCAAGAACCGCTTTGATCGGCGCTGGCAACATGGCGCGCCACCATCTCCCTCTGATGATCGAGGCGGGCGCCGATATTCGCGTCATCTGCGAGCCGTCGCATGACAATTATGAACTCACGCTCGATAAGCTGGCCGAGCTAGGCGCGCCGCCGCCGCCCAACGAACCGGTTCTCGCGGACATGCTGGCGAAGCGGGCCGGCGAACTGGATGCCGTCTTCATAATCACGCCGCACAACCAGCATCATGATCAGGCCAAAGCCTGCCTGGAGGCGGGCTTGGATGTCTTGTTGGAGAAGCCGATGGTGATGAACGCGGCGGAAGCGATCAGCTTGATGGATACGCGCGACCGGACGGGCAGGCATCTGGTCGTGGCTTTTCAGGGCGGGCTTTCGCCACAGATTCGCCACGCGGCCGCCTTGATCGCATCGGGCCAGCTCGGCGAATTGCGAACTGTGACCGGCATGCTCTGGCAGGGCTGGAAAGAGAACACGGCCGGCAAGTGGCGTCAGATTCCGGAGATCGCCGGTGGCGGCTTTCTCTTCGATTCCGGCGCTCACATGCTGAACACGGTCTGCACACTGGTGGGCGAAGACTTTGCGACGGTCGCGGCTTGGCTGGATAAGCGCGGCGCCGCGGTCGATATTGACGGCGTGGTCATGGGGCGGCTGGAATCGGGCGCGCTGGTGACCATCAACGGCTGCGGCGATTGCATCACGGGCTTGGAAAACGAGATCTATGTGAACCTGACCGGCGGCGTCATCCGCACTTGCATGTACGGGCGGCGACTGCTCATCCGGCGTTCGGGCGAATCCGATCTCCGTGAAGTGGACGGTCTGCCCGAGATGCGCGGCGCCTGGGAACAGTTCACGCAGGTGCGCGCCGGCGAGATCGAAAATCCCTGCCCGCCGGAAGTGGGCTTGCGCATGGCCAAACTCTGGGACGCCATCGTGCAGTCGGCGAGCAAAGACGGCATGCCGGTACGTCCGCCCGCCTGAACGACGGCTGTACGATACCGAAAATCATCAAAGTGGATTCACGAATCTTTTTCACGCACTGACAGGAGAAACGCATGAAAACTGCAACTGGCAACTTCCCGCTGGGCTGGCGCCGCCGCAACTATGCCTGGGAGCAAGACTTGGACGGCATGATCGCCTGGGCGCTGGAAAACGACCTGGAAGTCATCGACCTGGGCCAGGACGCCGATCGCGACGCCAAGGCGGTCGTGGAGGCCGGGCTGCGCATTGGCTCGGCAGATATGGCTGTTTGGCACGAGATGATATCGCCCGATGCTGGCGCGCGCCGTGACGCGGCAGCGAAGAATGCCGAATATATCCGCGCTTGCGCCTCCGCTGGCGCGGTGACATTTTTCGTCGTCATGCTCCCGCAAGATCCGGCCCGCCCGCGCGCCGAGAACTTCGGCTATATGGTCGAGAGCTATGGCGAACTGGCCGCGACCTTTGAAGAATGCGGCGCCAGTCTCGCCATTGAAGGCTGGCCTGGCCCCGGTTCGCTCGTCTGTACGCCGGAGACTTACCGCGCCTTCATTGAACAGGTCGGCTCGGGCAATATGGGTGTCAACTACGACCCGTCGCATCTCTTGCGCATGGGCATCGACCCCATCCGATTTCTCAAGGAGTTCGTCGGGCATGTCTTCCATGTGCACGGCAAAGACTGCATGATCGTTGACGAGAATCTCTATCAGTACGGCAATTTGCAGGAAGCGGCCTTCGCAAAGCCCTTCAAGTACGGCGGCATGAACTGGCGCTACACCATCCCGGGACACGGCCTCTCCGATTGGAAGATCATCCTGAGCATCTTGCAGGAGAATGGCTACGGCGGCTGCGTCAGCATTGAGCTGGAAGACCACTACTACGATGACACGGAAGCCGAACAGAAGCTGGGCGTGCTGCAGGGCGTCAAGTTCCTGGCGGGGTCTTGATCTGTTCTCCCTATTTCAACGAGGTGGGGGACATGATTGCAATGACTAAGCGCAATTGCAAAGGGTCAGCCGCCGGCTGACCCGTACAGGTATCTTTAATGCGGAATTGTTGTAGGGGCGAGCGACTCGCAGTGTCTACGCGCGGCGGTGGCTCGCCCCGCCAGTCTAAAAATGTAGGGGCGACCCTTGGGTCGCCCGCGTCAAATGCGAGGAACCGGTGAAATGAAAAACGTAGGCGTAGTCGGTCTCGGAAATATGGGCATGGGCATGGCGAAGAACTTGCTCGCCGCTGGCTTCTCGGTGACAGGTTTCGACCTGCGGCGCGAGCGCGGTCAAATGCTTGCGGAGCGGGGCGGAAAATCGGCGAAGTCGCTGGCGGAGCTGGCCGATGCCGATGTCGTATTCGTCATGGTGATGACCGGCGCGCAGGTGATGGAAGTAGTTGCGGGCGAAGGCGGGCTGATGCGCTTCCTGCGCGCGGGCGCCTCGATTATCGTCTCCGCGACCATTCAGCCGGCCGAGATGCGCGCCGTTGAGGACGCCATCGCCGGGAGCGGCCTGCACTTGATCGACAGCCCGGTCAGCGGCGGGCAACCGGGCGCCGAGGCGGGGACGCTGACGATGATGGTCGCGGCCGAGACCCCGGTCTTCGAGAACAATCAGGATGTGCTGCGCGCGGTCGGCGAGAAGATCTTTCACGTTGGCGAAGAAGTCGGCATGGGGCAGACGGTCAAGGCGTCGCTGCAGGCGCTGATTGGCGTCAGCTTCGTCGGCATCTTTGAGTCGCTGGCGCTGGGCGCGGCCGCCGGCGTCAAGGGCGAGACGCTCTTCAAGGTCTTCAGCAGCACGCACGTCGCCAACACGCCCTTCTTCAAGAGCTGCGCGGCACACATCATGGAGCGCGAGTTTGAAGATACCGGCAGCCATATTAGCACGATGGTCAAGGATATTGGCATCAGCATGGCTTTGGCGCGTGAGAAGGGCATGCCATTGTTCGCCACCGGCGCCGCCCACGAGCTGTTCCAAGCCGGCATCTCGCGCTTTCCCGAGGGCGACAACTGGGCGATCGTCAAGCTGCTGGAAGAGTTTTCTGGCGTGGAAGTTAAGTGGTGAAGACTGCTGTAGACACACGCGCGCCAATGCCGCCGCCCACGCAAAATACCTTGCGTCTGCCTGCGCGCAGCTCCCCCTCTCGAACTGCTGTGTCTACGCGCAGCCCTTGTGGGAGAGGGGGCTGGGGGGTGAGGGGTGAGCCACCGGCTCGCCTACCCAATAGACGAAGAAAACAGGACAGACAGAAATGACAAAGCTAGGCGTCATCACCGACGGGATCAGCCGCGACTTCGAGCGGGCGCTCGCCGTTATGAATGAATTCGGCTTGACCCAGGCCGAATTGCAGTATGTCTGGGATGTCGAAGTGGGCGACCTGTCCGATGCCCAACTGGATCGCGTGCAGCGTTTGGTGGCGGCGCACGGGGTCGAGGTCTCTTGCATATCGCGACATGTCTTCGGCGGCTTGGCGCTGGGCGATTTGTCGGCGAGCGCGCCCGTTTATCGGCAGCATCTCGCGGACTTGAATCGCTGCATCGACACGGCGAAGGCGCTGGATTGCCCGCTGGTGCGCATCATGAGCTTCAAAAAAGAGATGATCCTCTTCGGCAGCCAGGGCGCTGAAGAGTGGAATGTGGCGCAGGGCGCTTGGGAAAAAGCGCGCGAATTGATCGGCGGGGCGGTGCAGATCGCCGAAGATCGCGCGATCACGCTTGTCGTCGAAACGGGCAACAACGCCATCACCAACTCCGCTTTCCTCGCGCGCCGTATGGTCGATGAAATCGGATCTGAACGGCTGAAGGTGATGTGGGATCCGGCGAATGCGCTCTATTCCACAGAAGCGGCTTACCCGGATGGCTACCAGGCGCTGAGAGGCGCCCTCGGGCATATCCACCTCAAGGATGTGGTCGTCGAGATCTCCAAAGCGACCATCAGTTGCCGTCAGTTGGGATCGGGGCAGATGGCGCCCTATCTCGATGACATGGCGGCCGCGCTGAAAAACGATGGCTACGCCGGCGCAATCTCGCTGGAATCGGTTTATCGTCCCCTGGGCGGCAGTTTCGAGGATGGTTTCCGCGCGTCGATCGGCGCGCTCAAGTCGATTTTTGGCTAGCCTTCCGCCCCATTGCTCTATCCTAACATCTGAGTAATATAAAACTAAGCTTCGGTTGTGAGATTGGCTATGCGTTCTCTCTTTCATCATCGCTGGCGGCAAGATCGCCTGCCACTTCTGCTATACCTGGTCGCCTTCATCGTGATGACGTATCCCCTCGTCTTCCACATGCATGATTCGCTACCAATTCACAATTCTGATACCTACGAGATTCTTGGGAAGGGTTGGCAGCTTCGCGAGACCTTGATCCATGGCAAAGATCTTGATCATAATGAGTTACTCTTTTACCCAAACGGTCTGGATACCACACTTCAGCCTCAGCGGTGGACTTCGTTTCCTTTTTGGACTGCCTTGTACACGCTGTTCGGCGACCCGCTGGCCTACAATCTTGTTTCGCTGTTTGGCATTCTGTTCAAAGCCTACGGCATGTATCTGCTGGGAATGCGCCTGTTCCGCGGGCGAATACCGGCATGGGTATGTGGCGCCTTCTACGCCTTTTCAGCGCCAATCCTGGCGATGCACTTGCGAAATCCTGATACCGGCGCGACGGAGTGGATTCCCTGGTGCGTTCTGCTTTTGGCTTACGGCTTTGAATGCCTGCGCGCCGGCAATAAGTTTCGCAAGACCGGCATCATCATGGCAGTTGCTGGACTGTGCTTTTCGCTCAATGTGTATATGCATTTGCGGATCGCCATTTTCGCCATGCTAATCGCCGGCGGCTACCTCTTGTGGAGCGCCTTTGCCTACAGACTGTGGGCGCGGCGCCGGTTTTGGCTGGCTGTGGCGCTCTTCGCGGCTGCGGCAACGCTAAGCAGCGCGCCCCTGCTGCTTCGTGTACTCGGTTCAGATCTGTACACCTATGCGATCGACCGCCCCGTTGAGGCGTCTGCCGCGGGCGCCATCGATTTGCTGAACCTCGTCAAAGCCGATCATGACTGGCCCTTGAACGCCAGGCAGGTCATCGCATCGCTCAGTGGCGATCAATTGGAAGTTGGCTGCCTTTGCCTGGGCATTTCGCACGTGGGCGTAGTCGGTCTCGTCTTCGCGCTGATGGGGGCTGTGTATATACTGCGATTCCGGCGGGAGCAGGCGGTTTGGATCGTGATGGCGGTCTTGTCGTTGTTGTTAAGTCTTGGCGTTGTATTCTACGTCGATGGCAAACCGCTCGACATTTACTGGACGCCTTACCGTCTGCTGGAGGGGAATTTCTTCTTTCGCGCGCTCTGGCATCCCTTTCGGATGGTGAACGTGTTCCTGTTTCCCTTTTCGATTTTGGTTGGCTATGGATTGCATAGCCGTCTGCGAACGGTCAAGCTCGATCGGCGCGGCATGATCATGATGGTCCTGTCGGTCGGGGCGCTGCTCTACGGGACGAGCATATTTCCCTTGCCCATGCAGAAGTTTGCGCGCCCCGCCTATGCGTCGGCGCTGGCGGATTTGCCCGCGGGCGCGGTAATTGATTTGCCGATGGGCCACCATCCGGCGAAATATTATATGGCTTTGCAACGTTTTCACGGCCGCCCAATTGTGGAGGGGATGCTGCCGCGTACGCCGCCAAATGCCTATGACTACGTTATGTCGAATCCTGCTTTGGTCCGTTTGCGCAATATGTGGATTTATAGGAACGCGCCGAACCCTGCGGAGCCGGAGTGGCGCGCCGCAGTCGCCGACATGCAGCGCGATGGCTTCCGCTACTTGATTCTGCACAATCGCGTGCCACGCTCGGTATCGAGTACGGTTTGGCTCCCGAAAGCGATTGAAGAGCTATTTGTGTCTTCCGTGCCGGTTTACAAAGACGATTACGGCAGCGTCTATGATCTCGCCACGTGGAACGGACCGTATCGGCTCGAAGGGCGGGAAGGCTTTCAGGAGTTGCCAGACGGCGATCGAGTTGCCATTCGCGCCGGCGAAAACCTCATCATGCACCAATGGTCGTTTATCGGTTCCCGGGATGTGGCGCGCTGTCAATGGGTATCAGTAGAAAGCTGGTGGGAGAGTGTTGAAGCGGACCCCATCTCTTACAGCTTGACGCTGATACTCGCGGAAGAAGACGGCAATGGCCAAGTCGCGATCGGAGAAAAGACGCCGGCCGATTTGCGCACGAGCGAATGGCGGACCGGCGTCTTCTATCGGAACCGGGCCTCAGTCTTCGTCCCTTGCAATATAGAAAGCGGCAAGTATCTGTTGCTTCTGGGCATGAAAGACACCTTGCGCGGCCCATCGCTCATGTTGAAGTATCCTGACGGAAAGTCCATCGGGACGCTCTATTATTTGACCACGCTTAATGTAGAAGCCGGTTAACCCGGCCAATTCGCGCGATAGAATGAGGTACAATTGCTTGAGCATGTCCAACAGGATTTCAAACACAAGGAGCCACCATGCCAATCCCTACGAAAGCATTCGGACGCACGGGCCACGAGAGCACACGCGCGCTATTTGGCGCGGCCGCCTTCAGCAGGGTGACCCAGGACGAAGCCGACCGCACGATGGAGCTGCTCATCGAGCGCGGCGTCAACCATATCGATACCGCCGCCAGTTACGGCGATGCTGAGCTAAGAATCGGTCCCTGGATGGAGAGTCATCGCGAGCGCTTCTTCCTCGCCACGAAAACGGGCCTGCGCAGCTACGATGGCGCCAAGGCGGAGTTTGAGCGTTCGCTGCGGCGCCTCCGAGTCGAGCGGGCAGACTTGATTCAATTGCATCATCTGGTGGGCGAGGATGAGTGGGAAGAAGCGATGGGTCCCGGCGGCGCGCTAGAGTATCTGATAGAAGCGCGCGAGCAGGGTCTGGTCAATTATATCGGCGTGACTGGGCACGAAGTCGCGATCGCTGGCATGCATCTGCGCAGCCTGGAGCGCTTCGACTTTGATTCGGTGCTGCTGCCCTACAACTATCTGATGATGCGGAATGAAACCTACCGCGCCAGCTTTGAGGCAGTCTTGCGGATTTGCCAGGCGCGGAACATCGCGGTGCAAACGATCAAGGGCATCACCCGCCGCCCCTATGTCACCGACCAGCACAGCCATGCCACCTGGTACGAGCCGCTGACGGACCAGCCGAGCATCGATAAAGCGGTGCATTGGGTGCTGGGAAACGAAGACGTCTTCCTCAACACTGCCGGCGATATTCGTCTTCTTCCCAAGGTGCTGGATGCGGCGGCGCGCTATGAAGAGCGGACGCCCGAGGCGGTCATGGAGGCGATGATCGCTGAATGGGAGATGGCGCCGCTGTTTGTGTGACGGTAGCTGCCGCCTTGGAAGACCAGAGCAGGTCGCTTCGAGACAATGATCTCGAAGCGACTGTCCCTTTGTTTTATCACTAGAGCGCGCCAGCCAGGAATTGAACCTCAATGAAGGTCACAACTAAAGTCAGAAGGTGGGCGATATTTTCGATTGTCGTCCCGCTGTTGCCAATGATGTTTGCTGGGCTTCTGAAATTGGGACAAGGATCGGGCTTAGACTACCACGGTCTTCTTGGAGGCACTGAACTGTATATACTTTCAGTCACTGTTCTTGCTTCAACCAAGAATGACTTGGATAACTCCGAAGCTGATTTTTCTACATTTCGAGTGTATAATGCATTAAACGAACTGCTGTTTATTTCGATGATTGTGATCGTGATGCTGTTTGCAGCGGTATACGTCAACGAGCATGTGCAAGACTTTGGGCTGCAGAAATCATTTATTGCCGATGCGGGCATCACGTCGGGCGTATTATCTAGTCTAACGTGCCTTTCGCTTCAGGCGATTCTCTTTGTCGCCGAGAACAAAGAGAACAGGAGTACAACCTAGTGGAAGCATTGATGTTATTTGGTCTTTTCATATTGTTTCTTTGTACGCTGACAATTGTGTCTACGCTGGCTTACGACGTCCTGACAGGGCGAATCAAGCGAATATATGGTATCGCGAACAAGAACAATCAAGCCCCTCTTGTTGAACAGCGGCAAGACGCTTAAGTCGGGGCGTTGCCCGTAGCGCCCATTTACGGATACTGAATCAACTCGACCCGCGGCAGGAAGCGCGCCATGTCGGCTACATCGTAGGCGGCTGTCCCCGCTTGCAGGCAGACGGCTGTCGCGGCCGCGATGCCGAGGCGCAAGCCTTCTTCCAGCGGCGTATTGTGATGCAGCGCGTGCGCCAAGCCGGCCAGAACAGCGTCGCCGGCGCCGGCTGGGCTGCTGACTTCGACTGGGATTGGCGGGATGCGATAGCTGTTATCGTTGAGCAGCGCCAGCGCCCCGTCTTTGCCCATGGTGACGACCACTTGCGTGCCGTACTGCGCTCGTATTTCGCAGCCGGCTTCATAGAGTTCAGCGTCCGATTTCAGCTTGCGCCCCGCCAGTGCCGAGAGTTCGTGCTCATTTGGCTTGATGAAGCTGGGGCGAGCGGCCAGGCCGGCGCTCAGATTCGGCTCGGCGGCATCGAATATCACTGGCAGGTCTTGGGCGCGCGCCAACGCAATCGCGTCAGCGTAGAATGCCGGCGTCATGCCGGGTGGCAGCGAACCGCCAGTGATGACAACCGACGCCGATGGCAGCGCCGCTTGGTAGCGTTCGCGCAATGCCGAGAGATGCGCGGGCTCTACGATCATGGATGCAGTTGTGATCGTCGTGTGCTCGCCGCTCGATTCGTCCATGATCACCGTGTTAATGCGCGTTTCGCCGCCGGCCTCAATAAAATCGGTTGTCACGCCGAGTTCTTCCAGCATGCGCTTCACTTTTTCGCCGATAGCGCCGGCGGACAAGCCTAGCGCCAAGCTGCCGACGCCCATGCGCCCCAGGATCCAGGCGGCGTCGGTCGGCTTGCCGCCCATGCTGTGAAAAGTGCGCGTGGCGCGCATGGTGGTGTTGGTCCGCAATTGCGGGACGAAGACGGTCAGGTCAAGCGTGGTATTGGGCGTGAGGGAAACGATCATTGATCTGTTAGTCGTCGCGGAAGTTGGCAATTGCCGATTCCATCGCGGCGCGCTCTTCGCGCAGCAGCGGGCTGGCGCCCAGGTATTGCGACATCATGATCATATAGGCGTTGGTATCGAGGCGCTCGACGGCGTCGAGCGCCGCTGGCAGGTTCTTCCCCATCAAGAACAGGCCGTGCCAAGGGGCGAGCGCCCCGGCGGCGTGTTTGGCGATCATCGCCTCGCGGCCGCGCATGGTGACGACGATGCGCTCACCCAGCTTGGGGCTATGGGCGGGGGCGTATTCAATGACCGGTGTGACGCCAAATTTGCGCGTGGCTTCCATCACCGGCGGCATCGCCATGTTGGCGCAGGCGAAGACCAGCAGATTGCGCGGATGGGCATGAATGACGGCCGTCCCGTAATTGGCGAAATTCTCATGCAAGCCGAAGTGCACGGCGCTCTCGCGGGTCAAGCCGCCGTTGCCGTCGAGAATCTCGCCGCCCTCCCCCACAACCAGCACATCCTCCGGCGCCAGCTGCCACTGTTTGTTCTGCCCGGCCAGTGTTGGCGACATGCAGAAGACATCGCCGACGCGCAGGCTGATGTTGCCGCCGCCGGCGTCGGTCAAGTGGCGGTCGAACAGAAAGCGCCCGATGCGCGCCACCAACGCTCGCCCGGCATTCACCTCGTCAGTCAGCATTGCTGGCGCGTCCCGCATTCGCAATTCTCTCCCGTTTTCGACATAATGCCATTATAGCGACTGGCAGCGTTGATACAATTACGGAGTAGACAGCAACAGTTTTCTTTGCCACAGAGGCACAGAGACACAGAGAAAGGCTAACAATGCAATTTGAATTTGCCAGCGCGGCGCGCATCATCTTCGGCGATGGCAGCGCGACACAGTTGCCCCAGCTCGCGCGAGAACAAGGCAGCCACGCCTTGCTCGTCACCGACAGCTTACAGCCGGAAGCGGTGTCGAAGCTGATTGACACGCTGCGGAGCGCCGATCTTCTACTGACGCATTTCCCCGTCAGTGGCGAGCCGACCGTGGAAGTGATTGACGAGGCGAAGGCGATCGCCGTATCGGCCGGCTGCGATATGGTGATCAGCATCGGCGGCGGCAGCGTCATCGACGCGGGCAAGGCAAGCGCCGCGTTAATCCCCAATGCGGGCGCCGTGCTTGATTATCTGGAGGTGATAGGCGCTGGCAAAAAGCTGTCAGCCGCGCCACTGCCCTTCATTGCGCTGCCGACGACCGCTGGCACTGGCGCCGAGGTCAGCAAGAATGCGGTGATCGGCTCAAAGACGCATCGGGTCAAGGTCAGCCTGCGCGACAACCGCATGTTGGCTGATGTCGCCTTGGTCGATCCTGAATTGACGCATAGCGTGCCGCCGGCGGTTACCGCCAGCACTGGCATGGACGCGCTGACGCAAGTGCTCGAGCCTTTTGTCTCCCACCTTGCCAACCCGCTCACCGATGGTATGTGTACCGAGGGCTTGCGCCGCGCCGGGCGTTCGCTGCGGACGGTCTATGACGAGCCGGAAAACGCAACGGCCCGTCGCGATATGGCGCTGACGAGCCTGTTGGGAGGCTTGGCGCTGGCCAACGCCAAGCTCGGGGCTGTGCATGGATTCGCCGGCGTGCTGGGCGGGATGTACGACGCGCCACATGGCGCCATCTGCGCCGCGCTGCTGCCGCCGGTGATGGAGGCGAATATCAAAGCTTTGCATGCGCGCGAACCAGAGAATCCCGCCTTGAAGCGCTACGAATATGCCGCGCAGTTCTTGTTGTTCGATCGGTCGGCAAGGGCGCAGGACGCGATGGACTGGATCGGCGAGACCAGCCGGCGGTTTGACATTCCGGGCTTGGGCGCATACGGCGCGCGCGAGGATGTCTTTGCCGAGATCGTCGAGAAGTCCAGCGCATCCAGCAGCATGAAGGGCAACCCGATTGCACTGACTGCGGATGAGCTGACGGCGATACTGCGGGCGGCGCTATGAGCGGGAAAGGTCAAGGCATGCCAATCTGGGCGCGCTCGCGCCGGACGAAGTTCATCACCGTCTATGTCATTGCGGTCCTTGTCCTATTTTTTGGGCGCCAGCTGGCATACAACCTACGCGCGCCTGGGGGCGAGCCGGTAGAGAACGCGCTGATCTTCATCTCGGATACCGACTCGATCGACGCGGGTCGCGGGTCCAACTCGGTTTATCGCATCGGCGTCGACGGTAGTGGCATGAAGCGTCTGGTCGGCTCCATCCCGCACGGCGATGACTACTTGCGCATCAGCGACATCGACTGCGATCCAGACTCGCAGCAGCTTGTTATCGCCAGCCACCGTCAAGATCTCAACGGCTTCCACCATGCCATGCTGGACGGCTCAGGTCTGCATTTGGACAAGCCGGTTCGGGGCGACTCGCTGTCGGCGACGCGGCAGATTGCGCTGGCGCCGGACGGCGTCAATATCATCGTGTCGCGCCAGTTTGAAGAATTCCGGGAACCGCGCTTCGGCTTGGTCGCCGGCGATCTGAGAAGCCGCGCGTACCGGATCATTAAAGCGCCAAGCGAGGCGCATTCGTATCGTGTGCCCAGCTGGTCGCCAACTGGCGAGAGCATCGTGTATGTCATTGAAGTTCACGCGGATGAAGCGCGAACGATCTATCGCATGACTATCGGTGCGCGCGACGGCAGCGAAGAGAGGATCATTCTCGAGACGGAGTTGGCGATTCGCGATATCGCCTGGTCGCCGGCCGGCGATCGGCTCGCTCTCGTGTTGGATCGGCAAGTCTTTCTTTTTGATCGCTACGGCGACAAACTCATCAAGCTGACCGATCACCTGGGCGGCGCGGACGCGCCCCGCTGGTCGCCCGACGGCGCGCAGATCAGCTATGTCAGTCCGTCCACCTTCGCCGGGCAGAATCAGCTCTATGTTATGAATGCAGACGGATCGGGGAAGCGGCGCGTCGTCAACATCCGCGGCGACCTGGTCAACGGCTGTTGGGTTTAAGGCTGTCCTGCTCTCTAATCGGGAAATCCTTGCTCAACTTCCCAGTCTTCGACATTTAGCCCAGGAATTCGACTGAATTCCTTTGTGTTATGTGTAACTACGACCAATCCATTGGCGCTCGCGATGGCGCCTATAAGCATATCGTGCGGACCAATGGGCGTACCGCGTATTTCCAGATGAGCGCGAATGCTGCCTTACTCCTCCGCAGCATTATCATCAAAGGGCAGGCTATCAATTTTCCGCAAAAACTCCTCTTGTTCTGCTCGTGTTCGCGCCGGCGTCTGACTTTTCTGGGAACCGAAATACATTTCAGCTTTGGTTATGGCGCTTACTACTATGTCCGAAAGGGCTTTGCTATAAAATACTGCGCGAAGGTTTGGAGCTCGTCCATTGATGTAACGAATGCAAGCATTCGTATCGAGCAGGTATTTCATTCGCGCGCGTCTTCGTTCTCAATGGATTTGGGCGGATCCCACTCAATTGGGTCATCAGCGAGGCTGCCATAGGTTCGTTCTATGAATTCTGACCATGAAGGGTCTCTATCGCCGTCGACGCTTTCCCGTTCCATCGCGGCGCTGTCTTCACTGTCCAATGCTTTCACCACCGCAAGCGTTGCCGCAAAGGCTGGATTCTGCTCATCAGTAAATCGCTCAAAGTTCGTTTCATCCGCAAATTGCGTACCGTCAGGCAGAATTGCTCCCGCAAGGTCAACGTTGTCCAAGCGCGCTCCAGCGAGCCTAGCGCCAAGCAAGTTCGCCCGGTGTAGATTGACGCGACACAAGTTCGCTTGCTCTAAACAGGCGTGACGCAAATCCGACATGCCGAGGTTTGCGCCGCCTAGATCCGCGTGTTTCATATTCGCGCGATACAGACTTGCTTTTCTCAGATGCGCGCCCCGCAAATCACTGCCCTGCAAGTTCGCGCAGCGCAATACTGCGCCCGCCAAGTGCGCGCGGCGCAAACAAGCGCCTTCCAAGCGCGCGCCACTCAAATCGGTGACCGTTAAACCCTCGCGGTAACTGTTCATCAGAATGCCTTCCCTCGGCCGATTCGCCATCTGCGACCGGGTTTCTGAACGACGGCTGCGCTCATCAGCCCAGCATAACATACTGCATGCGCGTCTGTACACATTTACGCTTTGACCATAGGGTTCAGAGTCTTGTAAGCGCAGCGCTCCGCGGCGCGAAGAAAGCCCAAATGCTCGCCGCGCCGAGCGCCAGCATCACGCTCAGGCTGACCAGCGTGGCCTCGTAACCGAGCGCCGAGATCGCTATCCCGCCCAATACGGGACCGGCCACTTTGCCGAAATTCTGCATCATCCCAATCAAGCCCATGCCCGCGCCCAAATGCTCCGGGCTGATGCGATCGGAGACCAGGGCGATCGCCGCCGGGAAAATCAGCGCCTGCGCCAGCCCCATCAGCGCCGCTGGCAGGAGGAAAAGCAGACCCTGATCCAGCACGCGCACCAGGGGCAATGCCGCCGCCAGGATCAACATGCCCAGGCTAATCGCCGGCAGATAGCCCCAGCGATCGCCCAACCGGCCGCAAAAGGGTTTGCCGACCACATGCACCGCCTCGTTGATGCTGAAAAACAAGCCGACCAGAACGACGCTCACGCCGGCTTCCAGCGCATACAGCGGCAGGAAGGCTTTCAGCGTGTACAGCGCGATGAAGGTGACCGATTCCAGCCCGCCGGCCAGCCAAACCGCCGGTGACTGTCCCCCGGCGCGAAGCGCGTTCTTGATATGCTGAAGTATCGGCGGGCGCGCCGACACAGGCCCGTCTTTGCGCTTGCGTCTCGCTGTCGGGCGCGTCTCCTGCAAGTTCAGGATCGGCAGGAAGACGGCGCAGCTGATGATGCCAATGAGGGTGAAGACCGCCACCGCATCCAGCGAGAGCAGCAGCCAGCCGGCCAGAGCCGGACCTACGATATAGCCGCCACTGCGCGCCATCTGAAACCAGCCGATGTTTTCGGCGGTCTTTTGCTGGCGCGAGAGCTCGGCGATATAAGCGAGGGTCACCGGACCATAAATGGCTGTAGCCAAGCCATGGGCCAGGCGAAGCGTCAATAGCTGTTCGGGTGTCTGCACGAATCGGTAGAGGAAGGGCATGAAGGCAAAGAATGCTGTGCCGATCAAGAGCCAGACGCGCCGCCCCCAGCGATCGGACAAGATGCCGAAGAACGGCTTGAGGAAGAGACCGGTCACGGTGGAGACGGAGACGATCAGCCCGAGGAAAGCGCCGGACGCGCCAAGGGCCGCGGCGAAAATCGGCAACAGTGGCGTCTTGCCCATCTGATAGGCGGAGCGCGCCAGAAAGTCCGCCAGCATTAGTAGGAGAAAGGGCTTAGAGCGTTTCATTTCTAACGTCCCCCACCCCCAAACCCCCTCCCCCAAAATGAGGGAGGGGGCTTAAGCTGGCGCGAATCGGTGTATCGACTCCCCTGCCCTCCTTGCGGGATCGCGTAGGGTCGCGTGGACAGAGACCCGCTGACACTGACCCGCCGGGGAAGGGGCCGCGCCGCGTAGGGTCGCGTGGACACTGACCCGCCGACATAGGCGGTCGGGGATGGGGGCATTCTACTCCACCTTAAGCACAACCTTGCCGAAGCCGGCGTTGCTCAGCATGGTGTTGAACTCGGCCATGTCCCCCTCAACGATTTCTTTGAATCTATCGACGGCGCTGTCAATATCAGCCGCGATTTCGGCGAAAGCTTCGCCCTCGTAGTCGGTTGGCTTGTAATCGCCCAGGTTGACGTTGAAGCTCAAGTTGCTCAACTGCGTCGCCAGGCGGTCGCCATGGTTCATCGCGTCGGGCCAGCCGGCGCGCGTCTCCGGGATCATCAGCGTCTTCTCGACCTTGAGCACCTGCTCTTCCAGCGCTTTGGCTGCGTCGATGATGCCCGATGCCGCCTCCAGCCCAGCCAGCCGCTCGCGCCAGCCCTTGAGCTGCGCCCGCAGATCGCGCATCTGATTGATCGTCTTGTGCGTCGCCGAGAGCTTGTCGCGGATCGTCAGCAGCAGATCGAATTGCGCTTGCAGATCGGCCTGGCTCGCTTCGACGCCGGCTTCTTTCACGATCTCGAATTCTTCGCTAAGCGCCTCGTCGCCAACCGTGAGCGTCACGCGGTAATTGCCGGGCACCGCATGCGGTCCCTTGATGAAGCCCTGCTGATTATCATCATGCGGGTCGACTTTGTGCGCATCGGGATAGCGCAGGTCCCAGATGAAGCGATTCCAGCCGGCTTTGGCCGGGATGCGCAGTTCTTTTGGTTTATCGTCGTCTGCCTTTGCGGGCGCGGGCGACACAGCCGCCGCCTCTGCTTCTTCGTCGGCGTGCAGGCTCTTGAAAGTCTTGACCTCGTTCCCGTCGGCGTCGTCGATGCGGAGCGTGATGGTCGTTTCCGGCTTCTCGCGCAGGAAGTAGGTGATGACGGCGCCCTTGGGCGGGTTGGTTCCGCTATCGAGGTAAGTATGCCTGACGCCGTGCTCAGGCGTCTCCTCTTTGACGTAGGCGGCGACCATACCCAGCGTGCTCATGTACTGCTTGCCTTCGCCGCTTTCGAACAAACCGTCGAAGACCTTGGGCAGGTGGCGCTCGACCGTTCCGGGCTTGAGCAAATAGATCGCTGGTTCTACCCCATCCCCCGGCCCCATCCCCGAATTATCAGGGAAGGGGAGCGTCGCTCCGCTCGTAACGATACCTACATTGCTGCTTCCTTCCCCCTGTTGATACGGGGGGACCGAGGGGGGTAGACCGGCAACCTGATGCAATACGGTCACATCGTCGAGAATCCAGAACGAGCGGCCATGCGTCGCCACGATGAGATCTGTATTCTTGATCTTGAGGTCGTAGATTGGCGAGATCGGCAGATTCAGTTGGAAGCTCTGCCAGGCATCGCCGCCATCGAAGGAGATATACAAGCCGAACTCGGTGCCCAGGTAAAGCAGTCCCTCTCGCGCCGGGTCTTCCCGAACCACGCGGCAGAAATGGTCATCTTCAATGCCCTCGACAATGAGCGTCCAGCTGGCGCCGTAGTCGGTAGTCTTGTAGACGTAAGGCGCGTAATCGTCGTTCTTGTAGCGCGTTGCGGTGACGTAGGCGGTGGCTTTGTCGTGCGGCGACGGCTCGATCATGGTGAACATGACCGAGCCCCGAAAGTCTGCCCCATCCCCCGGCCCCTTCCCCGAATCATCAGGGAAGGGGAGAGTCGCATTGTTCGAGTTGTCGCCGTTGGAGCTAGCCTCCCCCTGTTGATACGGGGGGATCGAGGGGGGTAGAACTGGGGTAATCTCCGTCCAATTTTTGCCGCCGTCCTTAGTGATATGCAGCAAGCCGTCATCGGAGCCGGCCCAGATGACACCTGGCTCATGAGGCGATTCCGCCAGCGTGTAGACGGTAGCGTAATGCTCGGCGCCGACCGCGTCCCGATTGATGGGACCGCCGGATGGCTCCAGCGTCTCGGGATCAGCTTTGGTCAAATCGGGGCTGATTTCTTCCCAGCTTTGCCCTTCGTCTGTCGTCTTCAGAATCTGATTGCCGCCGATGTAGAGCGTGTTCGGGTCGTGCGGCGAAAAGATGATGGGGTAAGTCCAGGCGAATCGGTATTTGTCGGCTTGCGCGCCCAAGCCGGTTGAGCTGCGGGGCCAGGTCGCAATCAGGCGAATCTGCTGGATGCGATGGTCGTAGCGCTGCAAGCTGTTGCCGCCGCCGGGCGAGCTGCCGATCGCTCCGACATAGACGATGTTCGAGTCAGCGGGATCGACAGCGATATACCCGCTCTCGCCCGAGCCGATGATGTCGCAATCTTCCCAGGTGATTGACGAATAGCGGCTGCGGCTGGGCACGCGCAAACTCGAATTGTCCTGCTGCGTGCCATAGACGTAGTAGGGCTCGTTGCTATCGACATCGAGGTGATAAAACTGTGCTGTCGGCTGGTTGTAAATGCTCGACCAGGACAGCCCGCCGTTCAGCGAGACGCAGGCGCCGCCGTCGTTGCCGTGGATCATGACTTTGTTGTTGCCCGGATGAATCCAAAGGTCGTGGTCATCGCCGTGCGGCGTGGTAATCTCGGTGAAGTGGTGCCCGCCATCGGTCGACTTCCAGAAATTGAGGTTGTTGATGTAGATCGTGTTGCCGTCCAGCGGGTCGGCGGTCAGGTGCATGTAATACCAGGCGCGCGAGATGAAACGGTTGTCCTTGCTGCCGACCACCCAGGTCTCGCCATAATCATCGCTGCGGTAGATGCCGCCGTCGGGCTGGTTCTCAATGATGGCCCAGACGCGCCCTGGCTGCGCGGGAGAAGCGGCCAAGCCAATCTTGCCAAGTAGGGGCGATTCAGTGGATCGCCCGCCGGGCAGCCCCTTATTCGTGCTGATATTCTCCCAAGTCTCGCCGCCATCCAGCGAGCGCCAGATGCCGCTGTCTTCGCCGCCGGAAGAGATATTCCAGAAGTTGCGATAGGCTTCCCAAAAGGCGGCGTAGATGATACGCGGGTTATTCTTGTCAATCGTCAGGTCAATGGCGCCCGCTTTCTCGCTGACGTGCAGCACGTTCTCCCAACTCTCGCCGCCATCCACCGAGCGATAGACGCCGCGCTCCGGGTTGGGACCGAAGGCATGCCCGAAGACAGCCGCGTAGACCAGATCGGCATTGTCCGGGTGGGTGCGGATCTTGGCGATCTGGCGCGTTTCTTTCAAGCCCAGGTGCTTCCAGCTGCGCCCGGCGTCAGTCGATTTGTAGATGCCATCGCCGATGGAGACATCGATGCGGATGGTGGATTCGCCCGTGCCGGCGTAGATGACGTTGGGATCGGCCGGGGCCACTTCCAGCGCGCCTACGGACGCAGATGTGAAGTAGCCGTCGCTGATGTTCTCCCAATATTGGCCCGCGTCCGACGTCTTCCAGACGCCGCCGCAGACGCCGCCGAAGTAGAAGGTGTTGGTATCGCGCGGGTCGCCGGCGACAGCGACGACGCGCCCGCCGCGGAAGGGTCCGATGCAGCGGAATTCAGCCAGCCCGGCGAATTTGGAGTCGGTCATGGGGGTGTCCTCGTTGTGGTTGGTCAGAGTGGTGGGATATTGTAATTGATTTCGCCACAGAGGCACAGAGGCGCGGAGGTTTTCCTATACCGCCGGGGACACTGAGAGGAATTTGTAGGGGCGACCTATCAGGTCGCCCGAATGTCACTGCGGAGATCGGTGCAAGGTACGCTTGTTTAGAGCACGTTCGCCTTTAGTCACTTCGTAATATTCAAATTGATAGTCCAGAATACTAAGCAGAAGCCTTCGCAAAAGGTTTAGGATGTGAAAGTATTCACCTTCCGCGTCTTCAGTATGGAATCCGAACTCGTGTGCAAGACTGTTTCTACTTTGTATGAATGCGTCAATCTCTGCTCCATCCAGCCACATGTTATTTGCATTGCGCAGGCTGTTGAGTCGTTCTCGGAAGACGTTTGAATCGGATTCCTTCTTACTCAGCGCGTCCACAATTGCCACCGCCACCAGTGCGCTAGTTTGATCGTACTCCGGTGTGCTCAGGTCCAGCAGCAGCCGCCCGATGCGATGCAACATGCCGGGATGCCGCGCGTTGTAATTCATGTACGCTGGATAGCATTGTTCCAGAAAGTCGACGGCGGTACGCGGATCAGAGAAGTCGACCAGTTCGCTGCCAGCTTTGCGATTAGTGTAGCGGTTCTGATGATAGGCATAGACAGTCGAGCCATTGCGGTCCCGCGCCTCATAGCAGATCCAGTTGATGATTCTGCCGGCGCCGATCGTCAGCAGGTCGCAGATAGCATATGAAAGCCGCATGATTTCCTCTCGCGTCTGATTGCCTTTCCTGACAATGAGTTCACAGGTGATTACCGTGCCTTGGCCCAAACCAACGTTAGACCAAACCCCATCGTACTGAGACGTTTTCTCAAAGGCCACGTCAATGCCGTCAAGAGTCGCGCCAAGTCGCAAAATGTTGTTCACCAATTCACCGGTCCTGCCAACGGAATAGCAGAATAGAAAATTCGTCAGCGAGAACCGAATGTCCTGCACCCGCGACCAGTCGACTTTGCCTGCAGTGAATTCGAATGCGCCTCTAGCGACGTATAAGCTGCCTTCTGATAGCGTTTTATCGCCGGTGCTTACTTTGCCCCGTGCAACAATGGGATTCTCGTCCTCACCGACACCAACTAGTGCGATTGCAACTTCATCTCTTCCATGCGCCGACAGAATATCGACCGAGCTATACAGAACAATTGTCCCGTCCTTCATCTGACCGATTTCGAAGCTACAATCTGTGCCATTGAGTGTGCCCAGTCCACTATATTGACTCACGAATTCGCCATACCACTCGCTCAAGATGCTCATCTATTGACTTGCTCCCGGCTCCTTGTCGTCAAACGCAGCCAAATACTACCACGCGCTTCTGGCGGCTTGGCATTGCACTAATCAATGTGAAGATTCAGCGGGAGACTCACAGAGTCTTCCCTACAGCTTGTTTGCGCACTTCGCGTCTTTGTGATTCAACACCAACCCCTCGGCGACCTCACCAAAACTCGGTGACCTCGGTGGTAAAGAAATGCCATCACCGCTCACAAGGCATTCGATGGTATATTCGCCCCAAGCGGAGGACCCACCCATGACCATCGAAATCCCCGAAGACGTCGCGCTGCGACTGGAAGAACTGGCAAAACAAGACGACGCCGACGTTGGCGATTTGCTGCGTGATATTGTTGAACGCTACGAGGCTGAGCGCGCCGCCACACAAAAGCGCTGGGCGACAGGCGCGGATTTTGCCAGAAACGCCAAAGAAGCCGGTCTGGCTTCGCCGCATCGTGTCGATACCGATGAAAAGCAGTGGGCGACCTTGGCCGACCTGGCGCGTTATGCGAAGAAAATGAACATGGCGTCTCCGGAGCCGGTAAACACCGCCGAGCGCAGCCGCGAAATCTTGAATACGGAATACGCCGACTACCTCTACGAACGCCGCGTCAAGGGCTCGTCAGCAGTTCAACGCAAATAGCCTCGGCTCACTCCCACCGCACCGCTTTGTGCACTTCGTGGCTTTGTGATTCAAAACTAACCCCTCGGTGACCTCACGAAACCTCGGTGACGTAGGTCAGTGTCTACGCGACCCTCGGTGGTAAAAAAACGGGCGAGCCACCGGGTCACGTAGACATAGACCGCCTCTCGCCCCTACAGCCTTTACAGGAAATCTTGACACTTCCCGCCGCATCCGTTCTAATCTACTCCCAATCTTTATCCACGGAGCCTCGCCATGGCGCAGGTCAAATTCACGCCCAACCTCAAACGCTTCTTCCCCGACCTCTGCGAGTGCGAGATCGAGGCCGCCACCGTCGCCGAGATCGTCGCCGCCGTCGACCAACGCTGGCGCGGGCTGGGCGATTACATCATTGACGAGCAGGGCGCCTTGCGCAAACACGTCAATATCTTCGTCGGCGATGAGCTCCTGCGCGACAAGCGTGCGCTCTCCGACCGCGTCTCCGCCGATA
>WTGC01000214.1:33080-33938 GCA_011523705.1 Chloroflexota bacterium
CACCCCTCCCTGATGCTTCGGGGAGGGGCCGGGGGAGGGGTAGGTTTGGCGATGAGCTCCTGCGCGACAAGCGTGCGCTCTCCGACCGCGTCTCCGCCGATACGAAGATATTCATCGTCCAAGCCCTTTCCGGAGGCTGACAAAGTGAAAGTGACTCCCAGCATTACGTTCATCATCGCAGCGTCACCCCTCCCTGATGCTTCGGGGAGGGGCCGGGGGAGGGGTAGGTTTGGCGATGAACTCCTGCGCGACAAGCGGGCGCTCTCCGATGGCGTCTCCGGCGACACCAAAATCTTCATCGTCCAGGCACTATCAGGGGGTTGAGCTTTTGCACAAGAAACTCCTCGTCGGCACGCGCAAGGGACTGCTGATCATGTCTCGCAATGGCGCGGCTAATTCTGAATGGCAAGTCGAGTCGGCGCATTTCGAAGCGATTCCGGTGGTCTACGCCTTCCGCGACCCGCGGACCGATATCATCTGGGCCAGCCTCGATCATGGGCATTGGGGCGGTAAGCTGCACCGGTCGCGCGATGGCGGCGCCAGCTGGGAAGAAGTCGAGGCGCCGAAATACCCTGAAGGCGATTCGGTCCCGCCCGATTTCAGCGTGCCAGCCAAGACCAACTACATCTGGCTGGTTGAGCCGGGCGGAGTCGATGAAAGGAATCGCCTCTATCTCGGCACCGACCCCGGCGGTCTTTTCGTCAGCGATGACGGCGGCGATTCCTTCCAACTGGTCGATACGCTCTGGCGTCATCCCAGCAACACCCACTGGTTCGGCGCCGGGCGCGATCATCCCGGCACAGTCGCCATCCAGGTCGACCCGCGCGACAGCCGCCACTTGACCATCGGCATCAGCGT
>WTGC01000141.1 GCA_011523705.1 Chloroflexota bacterium
GGTGGAAGTTGCAGGGTCCGATCTCGGTCCAGGTATTGGCGACGCCGATGAGGGGCTTGGCCAGGTCGTCATCGCTGAAGCCGACCGCTTTGAGCATGGCGCGGGCGCCGGCGCGTTCGGCGCCATGGACGAGGGTACGGCTGCGCTGGTTGGTGGCGGCGCGGACGCCGTTGGTTGCTGACATGGGGTTCTCCTTGGTTGGGTGGCTGGTGAATGAGCGTATTGTAGCGCAAGGAGAGCGGAATGGCAGGCGCGGGGTGGATGAGGAGTAGTTGTGGCGGGGCGGAGAGGGGTGAGTGGATGGTTGCGGGCTGTCTTTTACCACCGAGGCCACCGAGTTTTGGTGAGGGCGCTGAGTTGATTTGGCACAGAGGTTGCGTAGGGCGCGTAGACACTGACCGCCGGCACAGAGGATTTCTATACAAAGTTGTGCCGATAGAAGCGCGACGTCCTTTGTCACAAATAAGTTACAGACGGGTAGCCGTATAACTTTGGAATTTGGTATAAATCGGCGATTACGGATGCTACTGTTGGCATTGAATTGGGCACAGAGGCTAATGATCTTATGCGTATTATTCGGAAGACCGTACGAGGATGCCTCCTGATGATTCTAGCGCTAGTCATTTTGGGAATCGTAGGGACAATATTACAAGGTAGCAATGAGAATGCCGCTGGCGAAGTGCAACGAGCTAGTCGCGCGACAGCGACCAGCATCCCACGCAGAGCGACTAATATCCCAGCAACAGCGACTAAAATCCCAGCGACTAGCATCCCGCCATCGGCGACCAGCATCCCGTCAAACACTAAGACTTCACCGGATGAACCAAGTCTGCCACCGCCGTCATCAATATTTGCTGTGACAAGGTATGACTCGCCATTACGGAAATTTACGCATGGCCAGGTGAGTGTCAGGGAAGGACCTGACGCCATGTATGCTGCCATCACTGCTGTGCCAAGCAATTCAGTGCTTGATGTCTTAGGATATATTGGGGATTGGTACGAGATCGTCTACGATGGCGGACTGGCCTATGTTGCCAATACCGACCTGTTTGACAAGCCGCTCTCAGAGTCGAGCGTACGAGAGCCCGCGGCGGCACGCGCGACATCTACCGTTTCGTCCGCATCCTCGGCTAGTGTCGTAGTTAATCGGTTTGCCACGCCACAGCGCCGGTACACTCATGGCCAGGTGAATCTCAGGCAAGGACCCGGTACCAACTATGGGTTGGCTGGGTCAGCGTCGGCTGGCTCAACGCTTGATGTTGTTGGACAATCCGGGGATTGGTATGTGATCAGACACAATGATAGCGAGGTATATATCGCCGCTTGGCTTACGTTTGACGCGCCTTTGGCGCAACCTGTTCAGCAGCAGCCTGTATCTGGGCAACCGCCGCCAGCAAATGTGGAACAACAGCCACCAGCAAATGTAGCGCAACCGCCGCCAGCTAATGTTGAAAAACCGCCGCCACAACCCGCTGGCTGTGCTCCTGGCCCCAACAATCAGCCGGGAGTAAGATATGAAGGAAGCTGCACCGAGCTTCGCAGGAGAGGCATCTGCGGTTTTCCAAAAGGCGATCAGAATTGGAGTCTCAGCAGGGATAGAGACAGAGACGACTGTGGCTGCGACTGCGAGTAATGGCGCCGCAGAAGACAGGTTTCACCTACCACAATCCCGCCACCAATCCTGCTGCATAGCGCGCCGCGTCCATATCGGCTATTATCAAGGCAGATTTCAATGCGGGAAACGGTTGCAGCCGATGCAACTCAGAGCTAATCCTTTCAGGCCAGACAAACCAATTGACAACTTCGAGCAATTTGCGGGCCGGGCGCACGAACTGACCGTTCTGATTCGCTCGATGTTCAATACCGGCCACGGCAATGCGCGACACATGATCGTCACCGGACCTCGAGGCATTGGCAAAAGCTCCTTCATTAATCAGATACACTCGGTCACTGACAATGGCGATGATGTGCTTGCAAAACTCGGCATCGATGCTGGCGACTTCCGCTTCCAATTCCCGGTGTTTAAGTGCCGGGCGCGCAAAGCGTTTAGCACTGAGCAAGTCGTTAGTTCGCTGTTGGAGGCCATGCCCACCAAGATCAGCGCCGAGAACATTCGCGGTATCGTGGGCGATTTTGTAAGCCGATGGTAGCCAACGGTTGCCGTGCCGGGCCTCGTGACTTTGGAGCATCAATCGGAGGTAGCTACGGATATAGGACGCGAGTTCGTTCGAACGGTGTCTAACCTGTGGTCGGCGATCAAGGATGAGTGCGACGGCATCATCTTCATTATCGACGAGATAGATACGATTGCGGAATCGTCAGGCATCGCCTCGTTCTTGAAAGTAACGACTGAAGAACTAGTCGATGCCGGTCTGAATCAGGTCGTGTTCTATTTGGTGGGCGTGGATGGCGCGATGGAACACCTGATGCAAGATCACCCTTCCGTCGCGAGGGTGTTTGAGAATGTTGAACTACGTCCAATGAACCGAAGCGAAAGCCGAGAGGTAGTTCATCGTACTCTGAACAGCGCGCCTACGAGCCGCCCGGTGCGGATTTCGGACGAATCACTGGAATGGGTGGTGGATACGGCAAGCGGCTTCCCGTCCTTTATCCATACCTTGTGCTTTGAAGCTTTTGAATATGATTCAGACAGTTACCTTGACAAAGACGACTTTGACAGAGCCGCTGATGAGGTCGTATCTCGAATCAAGCGCGCAGAATTGGGTCAGCTACTTCGTGCTGCCGGCGCTGGCGACTATAGACGTATCTTGATTGCGATGGCGGAGTATGAAAGTACGCTGGTTCCACTGGCTTACATCGGAAACCAGGTCGGCAGGCCGACCAACGAGTTGAGTTCATATATGAATAGCCTGGTCAAGCGGGGCATCATTGCGCGGGAAGACCGCGCGATTTACCGATTTGTTGATCCCTTGCTGCGTCTCTATGGTCAGAAGCTGGATGTACTTGAACCGACGCTATCCTCTCTCTTTGATGATGAAGAGCCATCGGCGCAAAGCTGATCCACCCCACGCTCCACAATCCCACCAACCCGCTCCGCCACCTGCCCGAGCGCCGCTACTTAATCCCCGAACTGAGGAAGCTATTCGTAAACTGCTTCTGCACCAGCGCGATCAGCACCAGGATGGGCACGGCGACGATCAAAGTGCCGGCGGAAAGTTGATCCCACTGCGCGCCGATTTCTGAAGACTGCACCAGCAAAGCGAGCCCGACCGTCAGCGGGCGCACTTCGACGCTGCTGGTGATGAGCAGGGGCCAGAGAAACTCGTTCCAGTGATAAGTAATGGATACGATGCTGAATGCAAGCAGCGGCGCGCGCGTGACCGGCAAGAAGACATGCCACAAGACCTGCAGCCAGTTGGCGCCGTCGCTGCGGGCCGCTTCTTCAAGTTCCTTCGGCACCTGCTTGAAGGCTTGGCGCATCAGAAAGGTGCCGAAAGCCGAGGCGATGTAGGGCGCCATCATGCCTTGATAAGAATCCAGCCAGCCCAGCGCCACCAAAGTCTGATAATTGGGCAGGATGAGCACGGTGGCGGGCACCATCAACTGCGTGAGAAAGAGGAAGAAGATCTGATCTTTGCCGCGGAAATCAAGGCGCGCCAAGGCGAAGCCAGCCAAGGATATGGTGACGAGCTGGATCGCCAGCAGGCCGAATACCCAGATGATCGTATTCAGATAAAAGCGCGCAAAGGGCGCCACCGACCAGGCTTGCTCGAATGCGCCGAAATGCAAGTTCTGCATCCAGACTAGCGGACCGCCGTTCAGTAGCTCGGTGGTTGGCACGAAGGCGGCCGCCAGCGTCCAGAATAGCGGCACCATCCAGACCAGGCCGAAAAAGCCCAGCGCTGCGATGGGCAGGATCTTTTGCCATTGCTTCCCTTGCGCGGTCATCGCGACGTCTATCTCAACCTTCGTTTACTGATAATGAACGCGGCGTTCCAGGTAGACGAACTGCAGAATCGCCATCGTGAGGAGCACGGCCAGCAGGACAACCGTCATGGCTGAGGCGATTCCGGTTTTGAACCACTTAAAGCCTTGTTCGTAGACATAATAGAGCGCCAGACTGGTGGCGTTGTTGGGTCCGCCTTGCGTCAGCACAAAGACATGATCGACTTGCTGCAGCGAGTTCAGCACGCCGATGGTTGATACGAAATAGGTCGTCGGAGAAACAAGGGGCCAAATGATGTGGCGCAGCTTTTGCCAGAAGGTGACGCCGTCCAGCGTGGCCGCTTCCAGCACATCGTCCGGCATTGCTTGCAGCGCCGCCAGATAGAAGAGGGCGAAGTAACCCAACTGCTTCCACAAATAAACCACAAACAGACCCGGCAGCGCCAGGTCAGGATCGCTCAGCCAATTGGAGCGCGGCAAGCCCAAGCCGCCAAGAATATCGTTTAACAAGCCGACGCGCGGACTGTACATGAACAGCCAGATGGAAGCGACGCTGACCATTGGCATAGCGATTGTCGCCAGGAAGGGGAAGCGAAAGAAGCCGATATTCTTGAGTCCCTGGTTCATGAGAATCGCCAGCAGAAGCCCGCCAAATACGGACATCAGCAGGCTCAGCGTGACATAACCGACTGTATTGAGAATGACCTGCTGGCTGAAGGGATCGCTGAAGATCCGATCGAAATTGTCCAAGCCGACGAAGATCTGGTTGCGCCCGCGCCGCGAGTGAAGACTGCCCCAGATCACTGACACGATGGGCCAAAGCGTGAATACAGCCAGGAAGACGAGGGAGGGCAGGAGG
>WTGC01000093.1 GCA_011523705.1 Chloroflexota bacterium
TGCTCGTCTTCAGCGCCAGCGTCGACACATCGACCGTCACGTTCGGTCGCGATTCGTATATCGTTCCCAAGACGCCGAGGGCCGTTCGCCGCTTGACCAGTCGCAAGCCGTTGTCCAGGGTCCGGTCCAGCAAGACCTCGCCGACCGGGTCCGGCAGTTCGGCGACCTTGCGCACATCGGCGATGATGCCGGCCATGCGCGTTTCCAGGTCGATGCGGTCGCGAATCCAGATCGGATCAACGCCATTCCGCGCCGCCAGCTCCAGGTCCCGTTGATTGGCTTCCAGGATGCTCAGCGTATTCGTTTCCAGCGCGTCGGCGATCGCCAGCAGAGCAGCGTTTTTGTCGGCGGTCGACTTCCGCGCCAAAGCAGCGGCCGCCGCCTTCGCCCGAAGGCCAATCTGTTTCATGTCTATCGCTTCGGCAATAATTTCCATGCCTATCATTTCCTTTGGTCTCGCCCACAGCAAAAGATGTACTATAGCGGCGCGCGAATTGCAACAGCGAGTGCCCGGTTCACGCTCTAAAGCAAGACAATCGCCGAGTGGCGCGCCGATGCCGTCTGGCGCTGCCATCTTGCTTAGCGGCTGTTGAAGGATTAAACTCCTCCGGTTGAGTCCGATCACATGGACTGCTAAATCAGGCAGGTTGCATTAGACTCGCTGGGGTATTGCCAATGCTTGTTTCCCAATTGAATGGCGAACGTATCGTCAATTGGAGCCTGGTTTTTTCCGTTCTGCTCTGCTCGGCGATCATCGCCTTGGGCGGTCTGCTCAGTCAGTTTGAGATCATCCCGCTGCCGGAAGATGGGCTGGTCTACGAGTGGCAGCTGTTGGAACCGACCGCCGGGGGGCAACTCACCGCCTGGCTGGGATTCGCCCTGCACCAAGTATTCATCTGGGCGACGATTGCCTATGCGCAAAAGCGTTACAGCAAGCGAGATTATCAGAGTGGCCTGCGCCCGGTAAACCTGTGGGCGATCGGCATCAATTTTGTTTTCATCATTCTGCACTATTTCCAGACAATGCTATTTTACGATGGCATCGCCCAGGATTTGCCGAGCTGGACCGCGCAGTTTGCCGTTGCCTTGATGCTGATAATCGTGTTAGGCATGGAGAACCAGCGGCGCGGATTATTCTTTGGCAAGAAAGTGAAATTCCGCAAGGCTTTCACCGATGGTCTCCGCCACTACCATGGCTATTTCTTCAGCTTCGCCGTCATCTACACCTTCTGGTTTCATCCGATGATACCCACTTGGGGACATTTGATCGGCTTTGTGCATGTCGTGCTGGTGATGACGCAAGGCTCGCTGTTTTTCCTGCGCGTCCACCTGAACAAGCGCTGGATGTTCTTGCTGGAAATCCTGGTATTGCCTCACGCATTTCAAGTCGCGCTGAATCAGGGCAATGACATCTGGCCAATGTTCTTCTTCGGCTTCGCGGCAATCTTCCTGATAACGCAGATGCACGGACTGGGGCTAAAGCGCTGGGTGCGACAGGCATTCTACAGCTCTTTCTTGCTGCTCGCGCTATACGTGTACCTGGTCATGCGCGAGCCGTACCAAGTGAATGAGGTGATCCGCATTCCTCTCATAGAGTATTTCGTGCTGTTCGTTATGTACTGGATTTACTTGGCAGGCGCCTTTTTCAGCAGTCGATTTCGCGCCCTGACAAGCGCCAAAGCCCGGGGGGGCTAATCCCGCCAGCACAACACCGCGCTACAGCAGCGCCAGATTATTGCGATGCAGCACCGCATCGCCATAGCTGTAGCCGAGAATGTCGACGATCTCGCTCGACTTTAGGCCCCGGATTTTACCGAGATCCTCGCTGCGATAATTGCTCATTCCATGGGCGATCTCTCGACCATCGGGCGTCAGCACCGCCAGCGTCGCGCCGCGCTCAAATTCGCCGCGCACCTCGCGTATGCCGACCGGCAGCAGGCTCGCGCCGCCGCGCAGCAAAACCTTGGCCGCGCCCGCGTCCACCACCAGCGCCCCCTGCGTGCGATCCGTCAGCAGCCAGCGCTTGCGGCTCTCTGACCGGTCCTTGGCCGCCTGGATGCGCGTGCCAAGCCGCTCGCCAGCCACCAGCCGCATGACCACATCTTCTTCGCTGCCGCTGGCGATGATCGTCTCAATGCCGCTGCGGCTGGCGATCTGCGCCGCCTGGATCTTGGTGACCATGCCGCCGGTGCCAACAGCGCTGCCGGCGCCCCCGGCCAGCTCAAATAGCTCATCCGAAACCTGCGAGATATTCTGAATCAGCGCCGCGCCCGGATTCTTGCGCGGATCATCGGTGAAGATGCCCGGCTGGTCGGTGAGGATGATCAGCAAATCGGCATCCACCACGCTGGCGACCAGCGCCGACAAGTTGTCGTTATCGCCAACCCGTATCTCTTCGGTGGCGATCGTGTCATTTTCGTTGACGATGGGGATGATGCGCTGCTCAATGAGCGTGTCCAGCGTATCGCGCGCGTTGAGGTAGCGGACGCGGTGGCTGAGGTCATCGCGTGTCAGCAGAATCTGCGCCGCAGTGATCTCAAATATGTCGAAGAGGTCTTGATAAATGCGCATGAGATGACTTTGACCGACGGCGCTGAGCATCTGCTTCGCCGGCACCGACTTGCCCAAATCGGGGAAGTTGAGCTGGCTTCGCCCGGCGGTCTGCGCGCCCGATGAAACGATGATGATCTCGTAGCCAGCCTCATGCAGGGCGGCCACCTGCTGCGCCAACTCCAGCATGCGCTGCCGATTCAAGTTGGGACTGCCTTTGGTCAGTACGCTCGTGCCCAGTTTCAGGACGATCCGACGCATTTCCTGCCCCTTTCCAGCTGGCATTTTAGGGCAGCTTGTCTCAAGCTGGTAGGCGGAACAGCCGCTCGGTGGCGGCGAAAGGAATCAATCGCGTTCAGGCCAATTGACAAGCCTCTCCTGGCGCGCACATGGGAATTATCAGAGAAAAGGGTGTGACATTGGCCTAACGCCTGTCGGGCGCTTAATCCCAGTTTCCCAATCGCAGCACATAACCCAGCCGCAGCGCCGCTCGCCGCGTCAGCTTCTCGGCGTTGGCCAGCGCGTCCTCGAGCGGCATCGGCTTGTCCACGATCGAGAAAGCGGCCCGCACCCCCGCTTCATGCAGCCGCCGGTCATCGATATTCAAGCCGCCGACGATCGCGATAGTCGGCACATTCTGCGCTGCCGCCAGCTTCGCCACCCCCAGCGGACCCTTGCCATCCAGCGTCTGCGCGTCAATCTGACCCTCGCCGGTGATGACCAGCGCGCATTCGTACAGTTTCTCGCGAAAGCGATTTTGCGCCAGCACCAGGTCAATCCCGGGCTCGAGCCGGCAATTTAGAAATGCCATCAAGCCAGCGGCGAAGGCGCCAGCCGCGCCACCGCCCTCGGCTTCGCGCACATCGACGCCGTGCTGCTCATGGACGACCGTGAAGCAGTGACGCAGATTGCGCTCCAGCTGCTCCACCGTCGCCGGGTCGGCGCCTTTCTGCGGTCCAAATATGCGCGCGGCGCCGCGCTCGCCCAGCGTCGGATTCTCGACATCGGAGGCGATTACGATTTCGACATCTTGCCAGCGTTGGTCCAAGTCGCCGCCCTCAATGGTCGCTATTTCAGCCAGGCCGCCGCCGCCAAGCGGAATTGCCTTACCGCTCGCGTCCCGCAGGTCCAAGCCCAGCGCGCTCAGGCAGCCCATGCCGCCGTCTACGGTGGCGCTGCCGCCCAAACCAATGATGATCCGCTCGACGCCGCGCGCCAGCGCATCCGCCATCAGCTGGCCGGTGCCGTAGGTGGTCGCGGCCAGCGGATTGAGCTCGGCCGGCTGCAGCAGCTCCAAGCCGGAAGCCAGCGCCATCTCAATCACCGCCGTCCGGCCCTCGTCGATCAAGCCGTATTCGGCGACGATGGGGCGCATCAATGGATCGGCAACGCGCAGGCTGATCCGCTCGCCGCCCCCCGCCAGGAAGGCGTCCAGCGTGCCATTGCCGCCATCGGCGATCGGCAGCTGCTCGATCGTCGCGCCAAGCCCCGACTGCTCGAGTCCACGCGCAATCGCGGCGCAGGCTTCCGCGGCGGTCAGGCTCTGCTTGAAGGCGCCGGCGGCAACCAGGATCTTTACGCTCTCTCTATCGCTCGCTGGCAAAGCGCGCTCCTGCCGCTTCTCCCTTTCCCCTTGAATCACGCCGCCATTAAAGACACTATAAGACGACGAATGGCATACAATTATAACAGCATGAAGCGGGGCAGAGAGATGGACAGTGACAGCGCGCTGAATACGATCAAATCCACTGGCATCGTCGCCGGCATGCGGGGCGCCTTCCCGCCCGCGGTCGCGCTTCGCGTCAGCGAGGTGTTGATGAACGAGGGCATCACCGTCTTCGAGAT
The DNA here is from genome assembly GCA_011523705.1 of Chloroflexota bacterium. Classification (GTDB taxonomy): domain Bacteria; phylum Chloroflexota; class Anaerolineae; order Aggregatilineales; family Phototrophicaceae; genus UBA6055. Next base: position 4,396 of record WTGC01000093.1, read on the forward strand.
GATGATGAATTCGGACGAGCCGATCGCGGCGATGACAGCCCTCAAAGCCGAATACGGTGATGAGGCGACCGTCGGCATGGGCACTGTGCTCGATGTCGAATCCGCGAAGCGTGTGCTCGACGCCGGCGCCGATTTCGTCGTCTCGCCCGCCTTCCAGGCCGACGTGGTGGAAGCGGTCATGGCGCGCGGAGTCTTGATGGGACCGGGCGCCGCCACGCCCTCGGAAGCGGTCGCCGCCTGGAGCCTGGGCGTGCCGCTCATCAAGCTCTTCCCGATCGGCGCGCTGGGCATTGATTACTTCACAGCCATCTTCGGCCCGCTCAAGCACATGACCTTCATGTGCAATGGCGCGGTTAACGACCAGAACGCGCGCGAATTTATCCGGGCTGGCGCGGTCGCCTGCGGCATGGGTCCCTGGCTGGTCGGCGATGGGACCTGGTCAAGATCGCAGCTGCGCAGCCGCGCGCGCATTCTGGTGAATGCGGTGGGTAGCGCGCGGGGCGGGGCGGGCTGAGAATGAATTCAACATCAGAAACTGAGACATGACCAAGCCTCTCTCACACCATACACCACCACCGCGCCACAATTTCGGCTGTTGGCTTGTCGCCTTCACATCCTTGCTGTTTACCTTCATCCTCGTTGGCCTCAGCCTTTTTCTTCCGCCAATCAATTTGCCGGACCGGCTCATAGCCGCGCAATACATCCCGCTCAACGCAGAGGCGTCGGCCGTCTCGCTTGCCGCCGGCTTCCGCCTCAGCCTGCCGGCGGGCGCTTCCGCGGGCGATTTCGCGGTCAAGCTCGACTTGATTTCAGCGGATGCTTTCGCCAGCCCCGAGCCCGAAGCGCCGCCCTGGCTTGCGGCTGCACGAGAGGCGCTGCCCGATTCGCTCGTGCTTGGCGGTCCCCTGTTTCTGATCGAGTCTCGCGGCGACGCCCCGGCCAGCCTGGGCGTCGAATTGAAGCCGGCCCCGGAATCCGCGCAGGTCGCGCGCATGTCAATTTATGGCTGGAACGGCGAAAACTGGCGCTTCATTCCCTCGGAGGCGGCCGGGGGCTTGCTGCTCGGCACGGCTGATTTCGTCCCGCGCGCGATTGGGGCGTTCCGGTTCAAATCGATGACGCCCATCGTTCTAATAGCGCAAGAGGTCGCGCATGACCTCGATCCGGAGATTGCCGCGCTGGCGACGATTCTCAGTCCGGCCGGCTTGCGCCCCACACTGGAAGGCAGCTTGATCGGGAGCCTGGCGCCCGGCGGCGACGCAGACGCGCCCTATCTCTTCATGCCGCTGATCCGAAACTTCGCCGATCCGCGCGCCATCGATGTTTCGACCGTCGTAACGCTCATCTCGCGCCCGGATCTGCGCGCATTCCATATCAACCGAATCACCGATTTGGCCGCCTTCAACAATTTTGACGGCGTCTTCATCGATTACCGCGGCCTCTCGCTCACTCATCGCGGCGATTTCGCGCGCTTCATCACTGACCTGGCGGCGAGCTTCGCTCAGCGCGACTTGCGCCTGGGCGTGGTCATCGCGGCCGAAATCGACGCGGATGGCGCCTGGGCGAGCCAAACATACGACTGGCGTCAAATCGGCGAAGCCGCGGATTACGTACAGTTGCGTCCCCTGATCGATCCCCTCAGCTACGGGCACGGGGAAACTGGCACGGCGGACGATCTCCTGCGGCGGGTCACCGGCGCGGTCGCCCGAGACAAAGTCCTGCTCGGCTTGAGCGCCCGTTCCATCCGCGAGGTGGCCGGCCTGCAAAGCCGCATCGGCTGGCATGATGCCTTCGCCGCAATGGGCGATGTGATCCTCAGCGCCGACGCCGTCAGCCAGACCGGATCGATTGAGCCCGGCACGGTCATTCGCGCTTCGCTCAGCGGCTATAAGGGGCGGACGGGCACGGAGCAGAGCATCCAAACTACATATATCGATTACATAGATGAGTCATCGGAGGCGATTTCGCGCATCTGGCTGACCGATGACGCCGCCTTGCGTCATCGCTTGGAAAGCGCGGCCTCCGCCGCTATCGCCGGCGTTGCCTTTGACGATTTGCTCGCCGCGGAACACGGTCCCGGCATCGTTCAAGCCATTCGCGACTTCAAAGCCGGCGAGACAAATGGCGCGGGGCCGGCCGAGCTGCGAGCGCGCTGGTCCATAGAAGGGGAGGCGGGCGCCCTTGATCAGGCGCATACCAGCCTGGCTGCCGAGCTGGTGCTGACACTCGACGCGCCCGATGGCAATTACGCCGTCAATTGGGCTGCGGTCGATGACGACGGCGCCCAAAGCGCCCGCCGCGGGGCAGTCATCCCTTTGTTCCGGCCGACCATTACGCCGACGCCCACGCCGATACCGACGCCAACGCCAGTGCCACGTCCCGCCGTCGTTGTAGCGCCACCGCCCGCCGAAGCCAGCACACCAGCCGCCCCCAGGTTCGCAGCGGTCGCGCCGCCGCCGGGTAGCATCAGCATTGAGATTGGCGGTCATGTCCTTAGCACGAGCAGCGGGCGAACCGTTGGCGCGATGCGCTCCGCTGGCATGACCTGGATGAAAATCCAGTCGCGCTTTTACCATCATGCGCACCCGGATGTCTCGGGCAAGATCGCAAGCGCGCACAACAATGGTTTCAAGATTCTGGTGGGCACCGTCGGCGACCCGGACGAGTTGGCGCGCGGCGGCGATGCCTACCTCAACGCCTACACCGACTGGCTCCAGCGAATCGCGGCTCAAGGCGCCGATGCCATCGAAGTCTGGAATGAGCCGAACCTCGATCGAGAATGGCCCCGGGGCCAAATCAGCGGCGTCGCCTACGCGCGCATGCTGGAACGAGCTTATCAGAAAATCAAACAGGTCAACGGCGCCACCATGGTCATCAGCGCGGGGCCCGCCCCCACCGGCGCAGAAGCGGCATTCCCGGGCCAAGTCATGAATGATGACCGCTGGCTGCGCGAGATGGTCTCCGGCGGCGGGCTGAATTATCTCGATTGCGTCGGCGCCCACTACAACGAAGGCATCATCCCGCCGAACCAAACCAGTGGCGATCCGCGCGACGGCTATTACACCCGCTACTTTTACGGCATGCTCAACACCTATTACGGCATCACCGGTCGTCCCATCTGTTTCACCGAATTGGGCTATCTGACGTCGGAGGGCTTTCCGGGCTTGCCTTCGTATTTCAGTTGGGCGCGGGATGTCTCCTTGGGGCAGCAGGCGGCTTGGCTGGCGCAAGCGGCGGCGCTGGCCTCGCAGAGCGGACAGGTCCGCCTTCTGATCGTCTGGAATATCGACTTCACCCACTATGGCGCGGATCCGCAAGCGGGCTACGCCATCATCCGGCCCGATGGCTCTTGCCCGGCCTGCGGCGCTCTCGCTGGCGCCCGTTAGCCGGTTCGAAATGTCTCCCGCGCTGGCGCCGATTGATGTAAGCTCAGTGCAGGCGATGACTGGCAGGAGCTGATGTGGTAACCAAAGTGGTACACAAGCAGATTCGCGGCTTCGTCGTCATCTGGCTCGTCATCAGCTTCGTCGTGGTGATGGTTACTTTTCTTGCCATCTACTTCACCTATACATCGGAGCGATTTGAGCCTGGATCGGGAAATCCGCTGCCCCTCGCCACCGCGGAAACAGTCGTGGAGGCAGCGACCGAGGTCATGGTTGTGCTGCCCAGCGCGTCGCCCCAAGCCACTTTCTCGCCGACGCCCACCCGGCTCGCGCCGACCATGCCAGTCTTTCTGGAAGAAATCACGCCGGAGCCTACCGCTACGCCAGTGCCGACTCGAACGCCGATACCAACTGCTCTGCCAGTCGAGGATAGGCGCTATGAGGTCGGAATCCAGGTGGAGCAGTCGCCCGATTTCAATGCTGCAAATCAGGACAATTGGTATCGCTCGGTCAGCGCCGATCTGGGTATGCGCTGGGTGAAGCAGCAGCTTCGTTGGGATCAGCTGGAGCCGGAAGCGGGCAAGATCGACTGGCGCCTTCTCGACTTCGTCATGCCGAGCGCGCAGAAATTTGAAATCAGGATGCTGCTCTCCATCGTGGCCGCGCCGAACTGGGCGCGCGAGCCCGACGTCGACTTGAGCAAGCACGGACCGCCGGCCGATCCGCAATCCTTTGCTGACTTCGTCGCCGCGATTCTCACTCGCTATCCCGGCCAGATTCACGCGATTGAAGTTTGGAATGAGCAGAATCTCGATCGCGAATGGACTTCGGCGCACGGGCTCAACGCGGAAAGATATGTTGCGCTCCTGCGCGCCACCAGCGAGACGGTCAAAGCGCTTGAGCCAGGCATCATCGTCATCAGTGGCGCCCCCTCGCCGACCGGGATCGACGACGGCGTCACGGCGGTGGACGACTTCGAATACATGGAACGGCAGATTGAAGCGGGCTTGCTGGAATGGGCGGATTGCGTCGGCGCCCATCACAACGGCTACAACGTCAGCCCCGATTACCGTTATCTCGATATCCCCGATGATCCGACCGCCATCTTCAGAGGTCCCTTCACCAACCAGCATCATAGCTGGAGCTTCCGCAGCACGCTGGAAGGCTATGCCCAACGCATCAGCGCGGCCGGGGGAGACACCAAGCTTTGCGTCACCGAGTTTGGCTGGCCCTCCTCTGAAGACCTGGGCGGGGCGCGGCAAGGCTTCGAATTTTCCCTTGACAACACCCTCGCCGAACAGGCGGAATGGATTCCCAAAGCCATGACCAATATGGAAGGCTGGGGCTTCGTCTGGCTGGCATTCGTCTGGAATTTCAACTTTGGTCCCCAAGCCGGCTACGACATTACCAACGACAACGTTCCTTACTCATTGATCGGTCCCGATTTCACCTTCCGCCCCGCCTACGATTCCATTCGGGCTTGGCAGCAGGATTATCTGGCTCGCTCGGATTCTTAATATGCGGGGCATCACTCGCCATAAGCTGCTTGGTCTGTGCCTGGTTTACCTTCTGGTGACGGCTTTCGCCCTGGTCGGCTGGCACGCCATGCAGCCGCGCTGGGACCCGTTTCGAGCGAGCGCTATCGCCAACGCCCGTTTTCCCTCGCTGACTTACGGCGTGCACACATTCTTGTGGTGGGACAGTGGAAGCGCCGGCCTTCATTTGGATTTGGCCCGCCTGATGTCGTTCAGCCATGTCAAACAGACCTTCGCCTGGCGCGATGTTGAGCCACAGCCGGGCATCTGGGATTGGACGCAGGCTGATCGCATCCTCGACGAGGTCGAGCGCCGTGAATTGCGTCTCGTCATTCGCCTGGGGCAATCGCCGGGGTGGGCGCGCGCGCCCGGCGCCGTCGCCGCTCGCGATGCGCCGCCGGAAGATTTGGCCCGTTGGGCGGACTTCTGCGCCGCAGTCGCTGAGCGCTACCGGGGCAGGGTCAGCGCTTATCAGATTTGGAACGAGCCCAACCTCAGCCGCGAATGGGGCGACCAAAGACCCGACCCGGCTGGATACGTCGCATTGCTGGCCGCTTGCAGCAGCGCTATTCGCGCGTCGGACCCAAGGGCGACGCTGGTCTCGGCCGGCTTGGCGCCCACCGGCAATTACGATGATGCGGCGCTACCCGATGACATTTACCTCGACCAGATGTATCGCAATGGCTTTCAGCGCTACATTGATGTGGTTGGCGCGCACGCCCCCGGTTACGCCGCGCCCGAGATCGGGCCGGACGATGAAGAAGCGAAGCATCGCTGGTTTACCTTCCGTCGGGTCGAAGACTTGCGAAAGATCATGATCAACCATGGCGATGAGGCGCGTCAAATGGCGATCATGGAATTCGGTTATACGACTGACCGAGTGAATCCCGCCTATCAATGGTTCAGCGTGACTGAGCGGCAGCAAGCGGAATACCTCGAGCGCGCCTATGAATACGCCGTCGCCCATTGGCGCCCCTGGATCGGCTTGATGACGCTGATCTATCTGCCGGATCCAGTCTGGCAGCCGGCGGACGAAGAATACTGGTGGTCTATCCTGGAGCCCGACGGCAGTGGACCGCGGCCCGCCTATATCACTGTCGCCAATATGCGCAAGGTATGCGGCGATTTCGAGATTTCCGCGCGCGCATCGGATGGTCCCGTCGCGCTCGGCAAGGTCAGGGCGCCGATCTGCCCCGACAGTGATCCCATAGAGTGAAAGAATCTACAAAAGAGTCGCGCAGCTTCAGTGTTTTGCCGTGTCTTTGTCGCGCTCGGCAAGCTGCCGTAACTTGCGTCAATAGAAAGCGCTTGGCGGGCAACCTGAGGTATACTTGCTGACAGCATGACAGCCAAATCATCGTTGATCAACTTGGTCAAGGGCCATGCCCTGATGACCAGCAGGATGAGCTTTTACATGGTCATCATCCTGCTCCTGCTCGCCGCCTTCCTGCGCACCTACGATCTCGCGAGTCTGCCGCTGGGCTTCAGTGATCAGGAAATCGTCAACATAAGACTGGTAGACAATGTTCGGCAAGGCGATATCTTCGTCTTCTATCCCGGCGAAGATGGCGGACGCGAAGGCGCCTACCACGTCTTCATCGCCTTTGTGACCACATTTGTCGGCGAAGGCGCCATCGGCTTCCGCATCGCTTCCGTCTGGTTGAGCCTGCTATCAATTGCAATCATATACACGCTCGGCAACCATCTCTTCAATCCGATTGTGGGCGTGCTGGCGGCCGGCTTAGTGACCGTCAACATGAGCAGCATTCTGCTGGCGCGCACGGTGTCCAGCGATGCCACCGTCCTGTTCCTCGTTTCAGCGACCTTGCTTGCGCTCGCGCGCTCTCTACCGGTCTATCGGCGGACGCGCGTCGTCACCTCCAATATTGTCTCCTTCGCCGCCTTGGGCACGCTATTGGGCATCGGCTTTTACATGCATCCGTCGAGCTTGTTCATCGTGCTCGGCGCAATAGCTTATATCGCCCATTTGCTCTATATCCGGAATCTCATGTTTCGGCAGCGCCGCAGCTATACCGGCTTCGCCATCTTGCTCATGTTAATCATCAGCATGCCTTATTTGATATCCTCGATCAATCTGCCGCAGTATTCGGCGGGCCAGCGTATCCTTTCGCCGTACAACGACGCGCTGCTGCGCTCAATCAGCGACGGTCTGTTGGCGATTGTCGCCAACGGCGACGCGAATCCGCTGCAGAACCTGCCCGGGCGCCCGCTGGTTGACGCCTTCAGCGGCCTGCTGATGATCGCCGGCGTCGTTGTCTGTGTCTTGCGGCGCCACCGCCCGCGCTTCATGTTGATGCTGATTATGTTTATCCTGTCGCTGCCGGCCGCCCTCATTGTGGAGAACAGTCCGAATTTCGCCCGAATGACGGTCATTCTCCCGCTATTGGCGCTTTTCTTCGGCATGGGCTTTTATTCTCTGATTCGCGCTCCCATTTTCGTCGATGTCATTTTTCGCCGCATGGCAGTCGCCGGCGTCCTTACGTTGCTGACCATCAATGTCCTGTGGACCTGGACCGACCTATTTGGCGAATGGCGCGATCACGAAGCGGTGATGCCCCTCGTCAACGGCGAACTGGGGCAGATCGCCCACTATCTCGACAAAGTCGGGGACGAGACGCCGGTCGTATTCTGCAACGCCTCATGGGACATCAACCAGCCGGAACAGAGCCTGGGGGACGCCGACAAGACGCTGCTGATGATGAATCGCTCAATTTTTGATTTCCATGAGGCGGACTGCCGCCGCAGCCTCGTGCTCTCGAACGGCGGCGAGAAACAGCGCATCGTCTTCTTCGACGAAGCGGCGCTTGATGCTGTGCACCCGTATTTGCGGGAGTGGCTGTCGCATGGAACGGTGGTAAAGGGCAAGGTCCCGCGCGACGCCATTATTGAACTCGAATCGGCGCAGCTTCTGGCCGATCGCGCCGGCGCTTTGACGACCACCGCGCCCCTCTCTTATGCGCCGGAAGTAGGCGCGCCCGAGCCAATCGCGCCTCCAATCCGCTTCGGCGGCAACCTGACCCTGCTCGGCTATGAGCCCGATATCAAGCGCGAATTCCTGCCCGGCGAAAGCGTCGATGTAATCACATACTGGCGCGTCGAGGGCGAATTCCTACCCGATATCATCCTCAAGAATCATATCCTTGCCGATCCGGTCACGCCGATAGGCATCCGCGATGTCATCAGCGTCAACCCGCTCATGCTGCATGAACGGGATGTCTTCATTCAAGTGACTTCGGTGCAGCTGCGCGAAACTATTCTGCCGGGCAAATATACCGTCTCGGTCGGCGCCTATCGACAGAGCGATCAAATGCGCTTGCCCGCCCTGAAAGACGACCAACCACATGGCGACCGCGTCTTCCTTTATGACATTGAAGTGCTGCCCTTGCCAGCAGAGAATGAAGACGGCGGCTAATGTTCGAGCTCGTCTTCCTGGGCACGTCAGCCTCCGCGCCATCGATCTATCGCGGCTTGCCGGCGCTGGCGGTCCTGGCGGGCGAGCAGCGCTTTCTGGTCGATTGCGGCGAAGGCACGCAGCGCCAAATCCTGCGCAGCGGCATCGGCTTCAAGCGGCTCAACCGGATCTTCCTGACCCACGCCCATTTGGACCACATTCTCGGCTTGGGCGGCTTGCTCTCCACCTACGGTCGCTGGGAAGCGCTGGATGAGATCCACATTTGGGGCGGCCTGCCCGCCATCGAACGCGTGCAAGCCTTGGTCTATCAAGTGATCTTCCGGCGCGAATCACCGCCCGTCCCGATCTATTTCTATCGCACGATGCCTGACGAGGCGCTGTTTCAGGGGCGGAATTTTAGCGTGCGCGCCTTCCCCGTGTCGCACCGGGGCCGTGAATGTTACGGCTACATTTTCGAAGAGGATGCGCGCCGTCCCTTCATGGCACAGAAAGCGGAAGCGCTTGGTGTTCCTCATGGGCCCGAACGGAGGCAGCTCGTGGCCGGCGAATCGATCGTGACGCCAGCCGGCCGCATCGTACATCCCGACGAAGTCCTGGGCGATGTCGTCAAGGGCGCAAAGGTCGTCATCACCGGCGACCTCGCGCGAACCGATGACATTCACGGCGCGGTGCAAGACGCCGACGCCTTGGTGATCGAAGCGACTTATCTCGACCGACATGCCGATATCGCGAGCCAGGTTGGCCATATCACCGCGCGCCAAGCGGGCGATCTGGCGCGGGAATGCAATGTCAAGTTCCTCTTCTTGACTCATATATCGCGCCGCTATCGCGAGTTTGAAGTGATCAGCGAAGTCCGCAAAGTCTTCCCCGATTCCTACGTCGTGCGCGACCTGGATCACTTCGCCGTGTTCCGTGATAAACTGCCGCAGAAGCTGGAATCACAATTTGACGCCGATGCCGAAGATGAATTGCCCGCAGGAGACGAATGAAGATGAGCCAGAATCTATCAGAGCGCTGCAATGCTTACGTCAACGAACTCTTCGTGCGCGAAGATGATACGCTGCGTTACGTGCGCCAACAGACATCCGCGCACGGCATCCCGCAAATCAGCCTGGAGCCGAATGAAGCCAAGCTGCTGCAAATGCTAGTGCGGCTCTGCGGCGCCAAGCGCGTCGTCGAAGTCGGCGCGCTCGCCGGCTACAGCGGCATCTGCATCGCCCGCGCCTTGCCCGCCGATGGTCAGCTCATCACCATTGAAGTGAGCAGCCTGCACGCCGAGGTAGCGCGCGATCACTTCGAGAACGCCGGCTTGGCCGAGAAGGTGACGGTGCTGCAAGGCGAAGGCTTACAGGTGCTGCCAAAGCTGGCGGCGGATGGACCCTACGACCTGATGTTCATCGACGCCGATAAAGGGAACTACCACAAATACCTCGCATGGGCGGCCGACAATCTTCGCCTGGGCGGGGCGGTCATCGCGGATAACGCCTTTTGGGGCGGCGCCATCTTCAATCCACAGACCGAAGACGACCATGCCATGGTCGCGTTCAATCAGAGGCTGGCGGAACATCCGCAGTTCGACAGCACCATCATCGAAGTCGGCGATGGCATCGCTGTCGGCGTCAAAACCGGTTGAAACCCGAAAAATCGCCCTGTTCTTCTATGACGAATTCGCGTTAGTGCTATGAAATATGGGTTAATTCTGTCCGTTCCCCCTCCCTGAAGCGTCGGGGAGGGGGCTAGGGGGTGGGGTTGGATTGGGCGAACCTCATTCAATACCGCCGATCTCAATCAGCCCCTCGCCATATCGCCGACCCGCTTCTATCACTATCGGCGCGCCGACATCCACCGTCGCTACTAAATCATAAGTCGTCGCGCCAGTGACGCGCACGGGCACGATCTCCCCGACCGGCAGCTCGCCCTCGACCAGCACGTAACCATCGATCTCGGGCGCGTCGCGATAGCTGCGGCCAAGGCTGATCACATCGCCAGTTTCCGCGCCATTTTGGTCTTCGCCGGCGCCATGCCCTTCGACGAGGATGTCCAACGTCCGCCCGACCAGCGCCTGATTCTTCTTCAGGCTGATGCCGCTCTGCAACTCCATCAGCTGCTCGTAGCGCTCTTGCTTGATCGCGTCATCGACGTGATTCGGCAGCGTCGCGCTGGGCGTGCCCAGTTCATAGCTGTATTGAAATGCGCCGACGCGGTCGAATTCCAGCTCGCGCGCCATCTTCAGCAGCGCCTCAAACTCTTCTTCCGTTTCGCCCGGGTAGCCGACGATGAAGGTCGTGCGCACGGCCAGCGCCGGCATCAATTCGCGCAGCGTAGCAATCGTCTCGTAAACCCATTCCACCTTCGCCGGCCGCTTCATGCGCTTCAGCGTCTCGCGATGACCATGCTGCAGCGGGATATCGAGATAGGGCAGCACCTGCTCGTGCCGCGCCATCGTCTCCATCAGATGCCGCGTCACATATCCGGGATAGGCGTACAAGATGCGCAGCCAGGGGATGCCCGGCGCCGCTTCCACAATCGCGTCCAGCAGATGCGCCAGCCCGTCTTTCAATCCCAGGTCATAACCGTAATCGGTGCTGTCCTGCGCGATCAGCATCACTTCCTTGACGCCCATCTCCTCCAGCCGAACCGCCTCCGCCACGATCGCTTCCAGCGGCCTGCTCACCGCCGTGCCCTTGATCCGCGGGATGGCGCAGAATGCGCAGGGTCGCCGACAGCCATCGGCGATCTTCAGATAAGCTGAGGCGCCCTGCACGCTCGCCCGCAACACGCCGCGTTCATCACGCCCGACCACATCGGCGTCGCCCGGCAGATGATAAAGCGGCTCAGGATGTTTACGTCCGCGCAGCCGCCGGATGAGATCGAAGATGTCCATCCAGCGCCGCGTGCCGATGACGCCATCCAGCCCGGGCACCTCCTGCACCAGTGTATCGCCGTAGCGCTGCGACAGGCAGCCAGCCGCAATCACCATCTGATCGGCGCGCTTGATCTCCACCAGCTCGCGCAATGCCTCGACCGATTCTTCTTTGGCCGCGTTGATGAAGCCGCAGGTGTTGACGATTAGCACCTCGGCCGCGTCGGGGTCGCCGACGCCGCGCATGCCGCTCTGCTGCAGCACCTGCGCCATGCTCTCGCTGTCCACCGTGTTCTTGGCGCAGCCCAGGCTGAGCAGGTAGTAGTTGTCTTTGCGTTTGCGCTTTTTTCGCTTCGTCATCACATTCCAAATCCGCGCCTGGCTGTCGGTTAATTCGGGCGGATCGCTCTAGCCAAAGATGGCGGCGCCCACCCGCTGGAAAACGGCCGCGTCCTGTTCGTATCGGCGGCAAGACTCCGCCGGGTTAATGTCCTCAAAGGGACCGGGCAGCATGTCGTAATCCCAATTTGATTGCATCACGCCCAAGTGTATGTTCCCGCGCGTGTTGGTGATTTCAAAGGCGCCTTCATTATCCAGACGCAGCAGTACGCTGTTGAGCCTTTCTTCTATCGGCTCGTAAACCGTCTCAAACAAAGCTTCGTAGTAGTCATCTTCGTCCACTTCCTCATCATTCAGCAGTTCATCTTCCATTTCTTCAATCTGGCTCTTCAGCGACCACAGCAAATCATTTGCTTTTGCGAAGCGCTTGGCAAACTCGGCCTCGCTTTTGTTGTAGATCAGCATGAGGCTGCTCGGCTGATAGCGCCAATATGTTCTGAAATCTTCAAATGGCACATCCAGATAACGATCGTCACGCTGCAATTCGCTGCGCGCGAAATGGTCTAGTTCTTCTTCCGTGTTCACATAGATGTATACTTCTTGCATCACATCGCCAGTGCAGAAATTGAATGTATAAAACAATTCATCGGGCCGGTCATTTTGCAGCTTGGCAAAGACCGCGCGCGCCGCGGCGTAGACCTCCGCTTCAAATGCGTCAAAGTCGAAATCGATTGTCAGATTGATACTCATCACGCCCCCTCCTTCGTCGGCGGCAAACCGGCCTGCGTCACCCGCGCCATGCTCTCGCTGTCTACCGAGTTCTTGGCGCAGCCCAGGCTGAGCGGGTAGTAGTTGTCTTTGCGTTCGGGCAATTTGGATCACTTTCTGCTACAGTATTTCTTCCGAAGTCATGGGTTATCACTGTATCCAATCAGGAACGTAGCCATAAATCGCGGTGAAAGCAGCCTTGTAGGCTTCGTACTCCTTTACGTATCTTTTGAACACACGCTCTGGGTTGAGGCGCTCTACAATTTCCAAACGTGGATCGTTGTCACCGTGACTTATCATCAGCGTCACATTATCGCGCCGATTGTTTAGCTCAAACACCTTGGCTTCGTCAAGCCGGATCATGACTCGCTGGCATACTTCCAGTATCTCTTCCCGAAGAGATTCAACGATTCGCTGCGCCGGCTCCCAACCCACGTTTAGTTCGCGCTCATAGTATTCATTGAGGGCGTCGCATCTTAGCACGAATGTACCCAGCAAGTCACTCGTCGTATCCACAAGCTTATGATGATTGTCGGCGGCACATGTATGTCGCCAGTAGTCCTTTAGGATTTCAAAGCTCACCTTGTCGTCTGGTGGATTTAGTCTTTGCAAATGCTCCTTGGCCGAGGCATGGAGACTGCTTTCTGTGTATGCCAATATAGACAAGTAACCCATGTATTCCGGTACATGCATCGTATAGGCGTAGAATGGATCGTCAGGAAAATCTAGTTGAAGGCTAGTAAAAGCATTGGCACAATCCCGATACATTTCCGTTTCCAACGCTTCAAAATCGAAATCAATCTCGTTCCTATCAGCCATCACGCCCCCTCCTTCGTCGGCGGCAGACCCGCTTGCGTCACCTGCGCCATGCTCTCGCTGTCCACCGTATTCTTGGCGCAGCCCAGGCTGAGCAGATAGTAGTGGTTACTTCGCTCTTTCGCTGAATTTGGCATGGAAAACTCATCGCGCTATTGAGACACAAATTGATAAATCTGCAAAATCAGTTGCCCCGGAGGATTCTCTCCGCTTCCAAGTGACGCTCATAATCCGCCATAAACTTTCTATGGACAATTACGGGATTCAACTTATGCGTGTCGGCAAGCACGCCATCTGGGCTGAAATTGGAATCGTGGACGTGAATTCCCAGTGTGACATTGTCGCGGGAATTGGTCATCTCAAAGAGTTGGATTTGGTCCAATCGTCTGAGGGCGTTTATGAATCTGGTTCTGATTTCTCTTTCAAATGGCTCGATTAACCTTTCCCATTCCGCGTCCGTATCCTCGTAAGGTACGCTACTGTACGCGTCACTGACCTCCACCAAGTCCGTTGAGCGCTCAGTATGGTCGCGCATCATTGCGTTGGCGCTCGCAAGCAGTGGTGCGTAATTCTGCATAAGCTTCCATTCGCGAAAGAAATAGTATTCTTCCACGATGGGGCGCAAGTATGCCCTACAGAGTTCATCATCGGCGTCTCTAAACTGCTGATCGTACTTTCGATTGTCATCAACCCGCCTCGCCAAGCCCTCTTCCGAATTGGCGGTGATCGTGACATCGTAGTAGTGGTCATTCGACATTAAGGCGAATCCATAAAAGGTCTCATGCTGAAAGTCACGCTGCAGATTTTCGAATGCCTGGCGGGCGCCTGTGTAAATCGCCTCTTCCAGCGCGTCGTAATCGAAGTCAAGTTCCAGTTTCGCTGTCATCAAGCCCCCTCCTTCGTCGGCGGCAAACCCGCCTGCGTCACCCGCGGCGGCAAGATCGCCGTCGGCGGACCCGGCGTCGGCGTCGCGCTCGGCAGCGGCGTAATCGTCGGCCAGGGCGTGTAGGTCAGAGTCGGCACCGGCGTGGCGCTTGGAATCAGCGTTTCGCTCGGCGTCGGGCTCGGTCCCTCGGTCGCCGCCGGCTCAACCTCAGCAGCGACCACTGCCACTTCCGCCGTCGGAGGAATCGGCGTCGCCGCCCCGGCCGGCCCCAATTCTACAATCGCTTCACTCGCCGTGAAACGGATATCGGCTCGCTGCCCGCGCCCGCCGATCGGCCCTTGCTGCTGCCCATTCCAGACCACATCCAGCGCCATCGCGTTGGCCGCCGCCAGTTTGACGTCATTCACCGCGTTATACTCCAGCAGCGTCTCCGGCGCCGCAATGCCACTGAATTGCTCGATGCCATCCACTTCTACACTCAGCCAACTGCGCTGCGTCAGCAAGACGCTGACCAGGATGCCGCTGCCGCCGTACTGCGCCCGATTGGAAGCGGTCGGCGCGCTGGCCACCACTTCCGTCGGCGCCGGAGGCTCGGTTGCCGTCGGCGGCGGGTCGGTCGCTTCGGCTGCCCCTGCGGGCGCGATGATATTCTCAATGCCGACCAGCTCAATCGTCACATAGGCGATGATGGCGATGGCCGCCGCGGAAAAGAGCAGGAGCAGCATCAGCCGAAGCAGACTGCCGCAAGTGGAGGAGCGGCGCTCCGCCAGCTGCATTTCCTGCATCGGCTGGGTCGAGCTGAGGACGCGCTCCGCCTCCGCTTCTTCCCGCCGTCGCCGCCGTCCGCGCCGCCGCCGCCCTTTCTCCTGCGCCAGCCGCATCTGGTCATAGAGCTGCAGCACATCCTCTTCGTCCAGCTCGAGGAAGCGCCCGTATATCCGCAGCATGCCGCGGACTTGAATCTCCGGCACGCCGGCGATCTCGAATTCGCCCGCTTCAAACGCTTCCAGGAAGGGCTGGCGAATCCTCAGCGTGGCGACCGCCTCTTCAATTTTTATCTCGTTCGCTTCGCGCGCTTCACGCAGAATCTGCCCGAGGGAGTAGGCGTCCATCAGCTATGACGACCCTCAATCAAAAAAAACCCGTCGTCAAGTATAACCTGTGACTAACGGGGCGATATCTTTCGTTTTGCGTGGCAGTCCAGGGATGCTGACGCGTCTGACCCTTACTCCTTGCTCGTCATGACCTCCAGCTCGAGGTCCGATTCTTCTTCGGCGGCCGCTTCTTCCGCTGGCGTTTCGGCCGCTGCGCCGCCCTCCGCCTCTTCTGCCGATTCGTCTTCGGCCGAGGTCGCGTAGCGGAAGCCCTCCGCCATGATATCCTCAGCGCTGACCATCTCGCCGCGTTCGCGCGCCGCCAGGAATTCCGGCAAATCGTCTTCCGGCACAATCGTAACCGTCAGCGTGGGCGCGATCTCCGTGCCCAGGCGGACCGCCACCTGATGAGTGCCCACTTCGCGCAGCGATTGCTGGCTGATGCGCCGCCGATTGATATCGACGCTGGTGACGCGATCCAGCTCTTCGGCGATTTCCTGCGTCGTCACCGAGCCGAAGAGCTTGCCGGTGGAGGCCGCGCGCCGCCCGAAAATCAACTCGACGCCGTCAATCTGATGCGCCAGGTCGTTGAGCATGTTATTGTATTGCGCCTTGCGCGCTTCGACATTTTGGCGGACCGTCTCCGTCTGTCGCAGCGCCGATGTCGACGCCTGCACCGCCATCTTGCGGGGAATCAGGTAATTGCGCGCGAAGCCATCGGCCACCTTGACCACTTCGCCCGCGACCCCGTGCTTGTACAAATCTTGAAGTAAGATAACTTGCATCTCTCGTCCCTCGCTACCTCGCCGTCGTACGCCGCGGAGGCAGTCTTCCATAGAGTAAACTGGTATATTATAGCCACATCGCCGACCCTGCCAAGTGGCAATCCATGCTCGGGAATCAGTGGACATGAATCGACGCAAGGCACAGATAACAATCACTGAGTCCTCTGTGCTCTCTGTGTTACTACTTGTCCTCTGTGGTGAAGAATGTATAGCTCTCAACGTAGTGCATTTCTCGACCTACGCGCCACCGCCTCAATTCCCGCCATCGGCTGCGGCCAAGGCATCACAATGAGCCAAAGCGACGCGCTGGACAATCGAGAGATTATCGAAAAAGCGCTGATTGTGCTCGTCGGATTTCTGGCGAGTGGCTTGCTCGGATTGCTGCGGCTTGCTGTGGTCGGCGCCCAATTCGGCACCGGCGCCGCCTATGACGCCTTCGCCGCCGCCCAGCAATTGCCCGAGTCCGTCTTCGTGCTGGTGGCCGGGGGCGCGCTCGGTTCGTCCTTCATCCCCATCTACGCCAAATATCGCGTCATCGACCAGGAAGCGGCATCGCGCCTCGCAAGCGCTGTCATGACGCTGTCCGCGGCCGGCGCCGCCCTGCTAGGCCTGCTCGTGCATGTCTTCGCGCCGCCGCTGGTGACGCTCCTCCTCTACCGCGATCGCTCGCCCCAGGAACAGCAGTTGATGATCGACATGATCCGCCTGATGATGCTGACGCCTTTCATCTTCAGCATCAGCGGCCTGTTGATGGGTTTGTTGCAATCGCACGCCGCTTTCTGGCTGCCCGCCATCGCCATCAGCATGAACAATATCGGCATCATCATCGGCGCCCTCGTCATCGCGCCTCTGCTTTCGCCCCATCCGGACGTGGGGCAGGTCGGCGAGCTCAACATCATGGGTTTGGCTTACGGCGCTGTCTTGAGCGCGCTGCTGCATCTGCTGGTCCAGCTGCCCGGCGTCATCAAGCTGCCGACCCGCCTGCGCCCCCTGCTATCGCTGCGCATCCCGGGCTTGCTGGATGTCTTGCGCCTGATGCTGCCGCGCGTTTTCGCTCTCGCCGTCGTGCAGATCAACTTCCACGTCAATATCATCCTTGCCAACACCATGGTCGCTGGCAGCGTCGGCGCCATCCGTTACGCCTTCATGCTGACATTCTTCGTGCTCGGCGTCATCGCCCAGAGCCAGGGCTCGGCTGTCTTCCCCTCCCTGGCCGCGCTTCAGGCCGAGGGCGATTATGATGGCTTCAAAGACCGGCTCTCCCGCGCCATGCGCAATGTGCTCTGTCTGTCTTTTCCCGCTTCGACCCTGCTGATCATCCTGGGCGAACCGCTGGTCAGCGTGCTGCAACGCGGCGAGTGGACCAGCGCCAGCACCAGCGCGGTCGCCTGGGCGATGGGCTTCTACGCCATTGGCATCGCCGGCTTCGCTCTGCTTGAAGTACTTTCGCGCGCATTCTATGCTCTCGAAGACAGTCGAACACCGGCCATTGCCGGCGCCCTCGCCATGCTCAGCAATCTCGCGCTGAATCTCATCTTCATCCAGTTCATCGGCGATCCTGACAGCCTGGCTCGCGGCGCATTCGCTGGGTTGGCGCTCGCCAATGCGCTGACCACCATCGTCGAAGCCTTGGCGCTCTGGTGGCTGATCCGCCGCCGCCTGGGAATGCTCGGCTCGACGCCCGGCATCCACGACCGCGAAATACTCACCAGCGCCGGCGGCAGTTTATTGCTCTCGCTGCTGATGGGCATTGCTCTGTGGCTCTTGACGGGGGCAATGCCCGCTGGTGGCTTGACGCTGGCGCTCAGCGGCTGCGCCCTGTCTGGCCTGATCTTCTTCGGCGGCGGCTACCTGTTCAACATCAGCGAGATTCGCCCCTTGCTCGAACCCTTTGTCCGCCGCCTGCTGCCACCAGGCCGATGATCGAATGCGCTGCGTAGGTCAAGTAGACACTGACCGCTGACACAGGCGGATGGGGAAGGCCCGGGGGTTGGCGGTGCAGGCCCGCCGCTACCCGCAAGCCCCCTGCGGCGTCACATAATGGGCGCTGACCCAACCCAGCGTCCCGTAATAATCGACCTTGAACCAGTCGGCCGTCCGCTCCAGCGCCGTCAGCGTCACGCCATCGGGCAGCCAGCCGGCAATGTCGTTGCCCCAGCGGTCCACAAAATGCAGGCGCTCCCCGCCAGGCGCGTCGCGGAAGTTGAGCACGTGATTCAGCGTTACCATGCAGACGCCAAGCGGCCGGCTGGCGACGCCGGCGGCCGGCGCGAGCGTGGAGGGCTCGCCCGGCACGAGTATGACAATGCCCGGTCCCGTGACTAACGCGCAGGTCTGGCTCCCCAGCGTGTAAGACAACAGGGGCTTTTCCTCACCCGCGTCGTACAGGGATTCCAACTGCGCCAAGGACCCGAAGCCCTCCAGGCAGACTTCGGCGACGATTTCCGCCGGACCCCGTATTTCAACCGCGCCGTTAGCGCGCCGATCCAGCGCCGAGGTCTGGCCCACATTGGCGGCGCGAATTTCACGGACTTGGATGCCGGGGCTGTCGCTTTTCACCGTGACGCCGTCCGCAAGGGAGCGGAAATCTTGCGTCGGCGGCAGCGGGCCCACGGTCGCGGTCATCGTCGCGGTCCTCGTCGGCGTCGCAATCCATTCGGTCGGATCGCCCGGCATCAAGACCACCAAGCCCGCCCGTGTGACCCGCGCGCAGGTCTTGCCGTCGCGCAATGTGGATCGCAAAGGCCTTGCCTCGCGCCAGTTGTAGACGGAATCCAGCCAGAATAACGAGCCGCGGCCGGCAAAGCAGACCTCGGCCACGATGTACGCCGGGCCTCCGATGTCAATCAAGCCCAGGGCGCCCAGGTCCAGCACCGAGCGCAAGCCGATGCCGGCGCTGCGCACCGCGCGAAATTGAATCCCTTGGCTGTCGCTGATCAAGGTGTCGCAATTGGGCCAGCGCCAATGGTCATCGGTCAGGACGGGCCGGAGGCCCGGGCTGCAGGTCGCGCTCGCCGCCGCGACGGGAACCGCCTGCCTGCCGCCTGTCCGCGCCGCTATCGCCAGGGCCGTCTCCCGCCAACCGGGCCGCTCGCGCGCCTGCCTGCGGGTAAGGCCATCGCCATCATCGTCGCTATCGTCATCCCGATGATCCCGATCATCCCGATCATCCCCCGGCCCGCGCGCAGCCGCCGTCCCCGATTGAGTCGCGGTTGCCGTCTCCGTTTGAGTCGCGGTTGCCGTCGGCGTCGGCGTGTCTGGCGGGGACGCCGCCGCGCACACGGCCTCATCCAGCGGCGCGATGATGGCAGGACCGGGCGCCGGCAGCACACTCAGCGTCACCGCCGCCCCTTTCATAACACCGCCAAAAGTCGCGCAGGCGGTCACCGTGTATACCCCGCCGGCGGCTACCGCGCGCGAGGAGCGCCCGGCGCTGCATGAAAATGACGCGCCGCCAATGTTGCAGCTAAAACTGACGACTTTGCTGGAGCTGAGTTCATACCAAAAGAGCCCAGTCCCATAAACATAAGACATGTTGTCGAGCGTGACCGTAAAGGGCGCGAGCGTGAGCCCGGGGCTGCTGGTTCCGCTGAAGACGAAGGTCTCCCATAGCGACCAGGCGCTCTGCCTGTCATTTTGCACCGCGCGAATGCGAGCGCTGTACTGCTCGCCGTTGACGCAGCAATTGCTGGCGCTGGCATGGGAGGTGAAGTTGACCGTCGTGACCTGCCCCAAGGCCAAGGTCGTGGTCGCGCCCGCGCTGCCCACCCGCAGTTCAATCTCGTAGCCGGTGGCGCCGGCGACCGCGTCCCAGGTCGCGACGCCGGTGAGAGGGGCGACCGCAAGATTGCCCGGCGGCGCCGCGCCTATCTCCGGCGTGGGGGGTGGTGGCGGCGTCGCCGTCGCCGCGCTGTTCCCATCGGCGGAGATGAAGATCTTATTGCTTACGCTGACGCTGTTGCCGCTAACACTGTATGACGCCACAAAGGTATAGACGCCGCCAGCATCCACTTCAATATACGATAACTGATCGTGGAAGCAAGTTAAGCCTGCGATATCCTCATCAAAAGCGAGGCTGCACGTCCCGTTGGAAAACGGTCTGGGACCAGTCGCTATGTTATAATATACTCTTCGCAGCGTTGAATTGTACACAAACTCCTTAAAGGATATCGTGAGCGTCGGGCAGGGTTTGGTGAAGTCTTGCTCGCCGATGGCGGTTTCGCCGCCGATCGTAACTTTCGCTCTGATGGTGAGCGCACCGCACCAATCTGTAATACTTTGAGAAACGCCGGTACCAATTGGGCAGTTAAATTCGCCGCTATGTAGCTGTGGGTTACCGTCTGCGTCGGCATTCGGGATTAACTTATCGTAGACGAAGCACACCGGAATTCCGCCGCCGCTTTTATTGACCTCTGTGTTGACAAGAATGCGGTCAATGCTCGCATTGTACTGCAAGCTCGTGAAGCTGAGTTGCAGCGCAGGATCCACCGTCATGCTGCTCCCGTCGGCGGAGATGGTAATAAGCCTGCCCCAGCTGGCGGTCGCGCCGTAGCGTGACCCCGCCACGTGAAATGTGTAGCTGCCGCCGGCTGTGACACTGAATTCTTTGGCTACACCGGGCTGGCAGGAGGTCGCGCTCGCGCCATCAATCGCGCAAGTGGCGGTTGTGTCGTGAAGATTCGCCGCCGTCGTATAGGAGACTTTTCGCGCGGTTGCGTCGTACGTGAATGTGGCGGACACCTCCAGGTCCGGGCAGGGCTTTGTAAACGAATGGGACCTGCTATAGTGCGCAAACTTAATCGTCGCCACGAGCAATAGTCTGGGGTTGCCTGTGTCGACGTCTCCGCAAATCTTCTCGCCAACTGTGAATCCCCACAAGGTTGTTAGATTACAGGTGATGTTGCCGTACACGTTAGCGCCCGCCGCCAGTTTGCAAGTAAAGGCGCCATCCCCGATGTTGCTGCGCACCCCAAATACTACCTGATCCGATGACGCAACATACCTGACGCCAGAAAATCCGAGCTCTTGTACGGCGGTGGCGGTGGCATGAACGTGTCTTGTGGCCGTGGCTTCGTGCGGTAAGATGCCCTCCGCCGTGCCATAGGCAACCGCGCTGGCGGTGGCGTCGGCGCTGCATAGGTTGTTTGTGACCGTTGCCCTTATCGTGTGGGTATCGGTCGCATCATCATCCATTATCCCTTCCGCCCTGACGCTGATGGGACCGCATGTATAACTTGCGGGCAGTGGCAAACTTCTAAGAGCGCGGTCCCCCGGGCAGTTTACTTCATTATTCGCGCTATCGGGATTCACCGGCGAGACAAGATAGCATGTGACAGTACTGTCCGCTACTTTGTTCGCACCGAGTTGAAACCATATTTGGCCGCCCGCGAATACCGGCGCGCCATATATCCACTCGAGTAACAGCGGACATTCGACATCAACCGTTACCGGCGTGGCCTGTATGATGATGGCGCGTTTCGCCGAGTCGATGGGGTCGCCGAGCGTCAGCGTCGCCGAGATGGTTTTGTGGGCGCAATTGTTGACGTAATCATAGGTATAGGCGTCGGCATTGCCAATTGTATTACCCAACCCGTCATCATAATCCCATTGTATACTCCACAAGGCTAAGCTGGAGGTGCCGGCGCTGTATGATGGGGTGATAACCGCCTTGTTCTTCTTGTCGCTCGTCGCCGTAAAGCTGAAACTCGTGCTATCCGGGCATTGCACGGCGACCGTAACCCTTTCGGAATCCACCGCGCCGGTGGGGCCGCTTAATGTCACGGAGGCGTAGATGCTTCGGTAGCCGCAATTGTCGCTGCCATAATCATGCGTATAGGCGTTGCTATGGCTAATAATCACGGGAAACTCGCCGTCGACGCCCCTAACATAATAGGAAATGGACTCGAAGGTTCTGCCGCCCAAATTGATGGTCGGCGTAATCGTAACTTGCCCCGCGGCGTTGCTGCTCAGGCTGAGGCTGACCGTCTGCGCTCGTACCGGCGCGAGGATGACGAAAGCGAGCAGCAAGGCACTCGAGGCGAGGATGATTAACAAGTATTTGACGCGCGCGCTCATAAGACGTATCCCGGAACAGATGTCTGAGCGAAATAGAATGAGTCGTGCGCTAGGCGGGCAAGATTCCGTTCTCCATCGTTTTCAGCGAGCCCTATGAGCGATCAAATATATGAGGAAATAGCATTACTGAGCGTTATTCCTGAGGTCGAATCATATATACATTGTATCGCAAAGACGCCTCATGTAAACTCATGCCGCCTGATAAGCGCGAAGCGGTATAGAAGGCAATCTTCTGTATCAATACGCGAGAGAATGACGTCTTAGCGGTACGCTTACTACTGAGACTACATCTGGTAATGTGTGATATACGACACAGAATAACTAGTTATGTGGCATAACTTGAGATAGGCTGTCGGCAGTGGTCGCCCATTGAAATCTCGCTTGCCAATGCTGATTGTAGGGGCGACATTTGGGTCACCCGCGCCACCAATAGATCGGCGAGAAAGATCAGATCATGACCAATCAACTCACAGGCAAAGTCGCCGTCATCACCGGCGCCGGGCGCGGCATCGGACGAGCCATCGCCAGCGGATTCGCCGAGCAAGGCGCGAAGGTCGTCTGCGCCGCCCGCACGCAAGGGCAAATTGACGAAACAGCCCGCGCGATTCGCGATGTCGGCGGCGACGCCATCGCCGTCCCCTGTGACGTCAGCGACGCGGCTGCTGTAGAGCGCCTCTACGCCGAAACCCGCGCCCACTTCGGAGCGGTTGATATCGTCGTGGCCAACGCCGGCGGCAACTTATCCCGCGCCTCGGTCGAAGAGGGCGACATCGCCGACTGGGAGCGCACCGTTCGCGTCAATCTCATCGGCGTCTACTTCAGTTGCAAATTTGCCATCCCCGATTTGAAAGGGAAGGGCGGGCATATCATCGTGATCGGCTCCGGCGTGGGCCACCGCGTCGTCGATACGGCGCACTCGGCGTATGGCGCATCCAAAGCCGGCGCCTGGATGTTTGTCCGCGCCTTGGCCGCCGAGCTGCGCCCCCACAATATCTGCGTGAATGAGTTGATTCCGGGCTTGGTGCAGACGGCAATTACGGCCGGTGTCAGCCGTTCGGACGCGAGCGCATTCGGCGCGGAGTGGTTCAAGCAGCCCGAAGACGTCCTGCCGCTGGCGCTCTTCCTGGCGACCCAGCCGCTGACCGGTCCCACTGGGCAGAGCTTCAGCCTCATGCGCCGCGACTCGCAGTAGCGCTCATCGGGATGGGATGATATTCGGGCGTTTCAGCGGAACGCCCCTACAGTTGAAACGTTGAAATCGGGGATGCTAAATCTGGCGGATACACGATGTAGGGGCGTCTCGCCGAGACGCCCAGCGCCACGTGTGCATGCTGGGGCGACCCCATTGCTCGCCCTCCCGCCTATACAAATTGTAGGGGCGACTCTGTGAGTCGCCCGTCGATGTTTTGGCAATCGGAAAACTCCCGGAGCGCTCAGAAGGGCTCGGGGAACTCGGTGGTGAAAATCCTGGCCTATCACTTTCTATAGCAGCGCCTATTTCGTCACCCGCGCGAAAAGCGCCTTCAAATACGCCGCCTCGGGGAAGCCCACCGGATGATCCAGCCCGTGACCGGTCTTCTCTATCACCTCCAGCTTGAAGCCCGCCACTAGCGCCGACCGCTCCACCAATTGGAAGAACATTTCGGCATTGATGCGGCTCGAGCAGGAGGCCATCACCAATATCCCATCGTTGGCCAGCAGCCGCAGCGCCATCTCCACCAGACGCCGATAAGCCATCACCGCATTGCGCATGCTGGCGCGGCTGTTGGCGAAAGCGGGCGGATCGACAATCACCATATTGAATTTGCGCCGCGCCTGGATTAACTCCATCAAACTGGCGAAGGCGTCACCCGCCATCACATCAATCAGCTTGGGGTCAAATCCGTTCTTCTCCACGTTGAGCGATAGCGTCTCCAGCGCCGGCTCGCTCACATCCAGCGCCGTGATCGTCCGCGCGCCGCCGGCCAGTGCATACACCGAGAAGCCGCCAGTATACGAGAAGACATCGAGCACGCGCCGTCCCTGCGCCAGTTCGCGCGCCTTCTGCCGACTGTCGCGCTGATCAAAGAAGAAGCCGGTCTTGTGGCCTTTGCGCACATCGGCTTGAAACAGCAAGCCATTCTCCACAAACTGGACCGGCTTATCGGCGCCGTCGCCGATCAGCTGCTGCCCATCATGCAAGCCATAGAGTTTGGCGATATTCAGCCGATCCGATTGCAGCGCGCGGCTCAATCGCAAGACCAGACTCTCAAAGACGATCGCGTCCTCCATCGCCCCTAACAGCGCTTGCAGATGCGGCAGCCAGGCAGATGTATATAGTTTTAGCGCGAGCGTTTCGCCATAGCGGTCGATGATCAGCGCCGGGAAGCCATCGCTTTCGCCATATACGAGTCGATAGCCGGTTGTGCCCTCGCCGATCAGCGCCTCGCGTTTCGCCTGCGCCGCCTTCAATTTCTCAGCGAAAAAAGCCCGGTCGATGCGCAGCGGTTCCAGCGCCTGCAAGACCTTGATGCGTATCGGCGACAGCGGATCGTACAGTCCGACTGCTAAGAAGTTGTTCTTCTCCCGATCGTAGATCACGGCCAGATCGCCGGCGTTGCCCAGGTGGCTCTGCCGCAGGATGGCATCCTCGAACACCCAGGGATGCCCCCGCCGCAGCGCCCGCTCGGCCGCGCCCTTGACCCGCACCGAGATATTCTTCTCCGCCGCCGACGGCAGCCGGCTGAAATCAATCATGTTTCGCGCTATCCGGTAATGCGCCGCCTATTCCGCGGGATCGGCTTCGTCCACCAGCTTGATCTTCAGCTCGGCGCCTTCCAGCAGCGCTTGACAATGAGCCGATAGCTTCTGTCCCCGCTCATATAGCGCCACCGATTTCTCCAGTGGCAGCTCGCCGCTCTCCATCCGCGCCACCAGCGCTTCGAGCTCGTCGTAAGCCTCTTCGTAGCTCAGATGCGCAATGTCATCCATCAATCGTCGACCCTGACTTTGAACCGGTCTTTGGATAATTGTACGTTCAATCGCTGATTCTTGCTGACCTGCGCCGCCCGGCGGATGAGCGCGCCGTCCTCATCGGTGACCAGCGCGTAACCCCGCGCCAGAATATGCTCAGGGCTGGCGCGCTCCAGTGCCTTTGCCATGCTGGCCAGGCGGTTGCGCAGCCGCTCAAGCTTTAAGGCTCCCGCCCGCTCAAGCCGCAGCCGTCCCTCGGCCAGATCTCGTTGCGCCGCCCCAATTGTCTTGGCCGGCGTGACGAAGCGCAGCCCGCTTTGCAGCCGCTCAAGCTCGCGCGCATTCTGCGCCAGCGACGCGCCAAAGACGCTGGTCAAGCCCGCCCGCAGCCGGTCCAGATCCAAGAGCAGATCATCGCGATTCGGCGTCGCCAATTCGGCCGCAGCCGATGGCGTCGGCGCCCGCAAATCAGCCACGAAATCCACCATCGTGAAGTCGATCTCGTGCCCGATGCCGCTAATCACGGGAACGCGACTCTTCGCCACCGCCCGCGCCACGCCCTCGTCGTTGAAGCACCACAGGTCTTCCAGCGAGCCGCCTCCGCGCGCGATGATGATGGCGTCGATGTCCTCGCGCCGATTGAGCCGCTCCAGCGCCATGACGATTTGCCGAGGCGCTTCCGAGCCTTGCACCAGCGTCGGGCTCAGCACGACCTCGACCAGCGGAAAGCGCCGGCGCAGCACATTCTGTATATCATGCCAGGCGGCAGCCGTCGGGGAAGTGACAACGCCGAGCCGCGCCGGGAAAGCGGGGATCGGCTGTTTCCGCGCCGATTCAAACAAGCCTTCCGCGTCCAGCTTCGCTTTCAGCGCCTCGAATTGCCGATGCAAGTCGCCCAAGCCGCCGACGGCCTCAATCAAATCGGCGTATAGCTGATACTCGCCGCGCGCCTCATAGACGCTGACCCGCCCGTGAACCAGGATTTCGTCGCCCGCGCCCACATCAATCCGAACGCGCCGCGCCGCCCCGCGAAACATCACGCAGCGCAGCTGCGCGTCCTCGTCTTTGATGGTGAAATACCAGTGACCGGAACGCGCGATGGTCAGATTCGAGACTTCGCCCTGCACCCAGACATCGGCCAGGACGCTGTCGGCGTCGAAGAGATCATGAATGTATCCCGTGATTTGGGAAACGGAAAATGTTTGCATCTGATATCCCGTTGTGAAGCCGCGCCTCGACCGCTACAATTATCCCAGATTTCGCAATCATCGGCTAATGAGGATGGCAATGGCTTATCTCAACGAAGGGGAGCGCCGCTCGCTGCTCGACGATCTCAGCGGTATGCGTCTTTGGCGCGCCAAGTTCAAGCTCCGTCTGATGGATCCCAAGGTGCGGCTGCTGTATTTGCGCAACGCGCAGCAATCGGGCGAGTGGCACACCAAGTACGTCCTGGAGAGTTTGGGCACGGCAGTCACCCTGGTCGAGGTCAATAAGGCCGCCAACGACCAGCCCCGCAATAAGCAGAATTTCGAATTCGTCAACGTCATCGTCGAGCCCACCGCCGACAATAGCACGTAGCACGACGAGGTTAGCGTTAACTCTTTATCAATTTTCACCACATTACGAACTGTAGGGGCGACACTTGTGTCGCCCTAAAGCATTTCTCTCTGTGCCCTCTGTGCCTCTGTGGTGAAATCACTTTCCTAATGCTCCCCGTGCTGATGCAGCGGATTGTGCTGGTGATAGATCCCCTGCCGATGCATCAACTGATGCAGCCGAGTATGCGCCGCTTCGATCGCCGCCCGGATCTTCTTGTACTGCCGCGCCGCGGGCCTAGGCGCCAGCGTATCCACATAGGCGATCGCCCCTTCGATTTGCTCGAGCACGGCTATGGCATCCTCCCGCTTGAACGGGCGCGCGCCAGCCACCCGCACTTGCACGGCGCTGCTGTGCGCCGCGATCTCGCCCGAGCGTCCCTGGTGGCTGCCGCGAACGCGCAAGGCGATCCAGCTCGATTCGCTGACCGTGACCGCGCAACTGCCGCTGGCCGACAGCGATCCTTCAACCGACTGCTCCTCCATAGCAAAGCCGCCGACCACCACCTCGACCTTCTCAATCGGCAGCGCCGCCGATGCGACCCGCCAGGTTACATCTACGGTCCCGCCGCCAGCTGGCAGATCAAGCCCGTTGCCCGGCGCAAGACCCTCAACCGCCAACTCCAGCAGCGGACCCACCGTCACAAAGGTATTGCCGCCCTTGACCGCCGCCATCCAATTCTCATAACTGAAATCACGTTCGCCGAGCTGGGCATAGGTGCGTATGCCGCCCAACAGCGACGAGGCGCTCATTTTGTCCGAGCCGCCGACCACCGGAATCTGATACCCAAGATTGAGATAGCGATACCAATCCAGCAGCCCGTATGGCGTAATCTGCGCATCAAAGGGGTTGAAGCTCATCATCTCGATGGCGTGCACCAAACCGAGCACGATATCGGCAGCGCGCTCCGCCTGCGGGTTTGGCGCATGGGGCAGCACCACCAAGCCATTCTGCTCAATGCAGCGCTCCGCCCACTCCGCCATGCTCACGTCGAGCGCATCGCCAATCGCCGATTCAGATGGCCCGCCGCTGCAAAGGGGATGGATCATCGCGCCTGAATACCCCAGCAGCGAAATATGCCCCAGCACCTGCATGCGATTCTCCGTGCCCACCCTCACCAGAAACTCGCCGTCGCCGCCGAAGTCCTTAGCGCCCAGCGTCGTCCGCCCATCGAAATCGCTCACGTTGCTGAACATCTCGCCCCATTGGCTCGCCAGTAAGTTGACGACATTGACGCCCTCAGCCTCGCCCTCCAGAAGCGCCGTCTGCGGGCTCAGGAAATGCACGTGCGTATCGGCCGAGACCCAGCCGCGCTCGCCCCAATCCAGCAGCTTCTCCAAGGTGAAAGTGATCTCGTGTGTCTCCACCGTCACTTCAAAGCTCTTGCGGATCGGTTTCATCTCGTAGCCGCGACTGATCTCGACGAAGACCTCGCCCAGCGGCAGCTCCACTTCGCAATGCCCAGGGATGTAGGCATATTGATTCAAGCTGTTGACGAACTCGCCGTAATTGTCTTCAAACCAGTGGCGGTTGACGCGCCGGTGATTGCCCCGCGGCGGCAGATACTCGCCATGCGCGCCGTGAAAATGGATGCGCGCAGCCACCTTGCGTCCGCTTTCGTCTTGCACATTCACACGTACCAACTGCCGCGCTTCTCGTACCTCAATCATTGACTTGCCGGCTGTCTCGGCGAGATCGAATGCCAGAGTCTCGCCATCAGCCCGCTCCAAATAGAGCTTCGCCTGGGGATGCGCCGCGAATTCAATGATCGCGGCACTATCCGAGCGCGCCGGCTGGGCATTCGTCGCCGGTCCGAACCACTCTTCGCGGTCATATTTCAGTTGCGCCCGCGCCGATATCACCGTACCGAGATCAATGTCGAGGCCGTCCAGCTCGCCAATCGCGTTGAACTCTACGCCCTTTGGCAGCGACAACGCCAGCTTGCGCCGCGTCCAGGCGCGCAGCGGATGTGCTTCGACTTGCGTCTTGCTGATGCCATAGATCAGGACGCGCTCTCCTTTGCCCGTCAGGCGAATCTCGCTGATCCTTTTGTCTGGCGCCGGGTTAGGCAGGGCATATAGCCAGATGTGCTCGGTCGCCGCGTCCCTTCCGCTGCTGTGCCGCGTCTCGCCGCGCCCGTAGATGTCTGCGGGTAGGCGCCCCAGATCAATGTTCTCCGACGCGCCGCTGACGACACTGTCTTGCGTATGCGGCGCCGCCTCAAAGGCGCTCGCGCCCCAGTAAACGCGCGCCTGCTGTATGGCGAAGCGCCGCCGGATCGGGATGGCCGCCGATGTGCCATCATCAAAATGCAGCGCATACTCCGCGACCAGATCGCCCAAGTCATTTGCTGTTATAGCTCGTTCCCAGGGCTGAATCGCATCGATTTCCGCCAGATCATCCGGCAATTCCAGCGGCCGGTCCTCGACGATATGGGCGAAGACCAGGTAGCTGGCTTGAAGCCCGCCGGTCGCGATGCGAACCTCGCCGCCATCCAGCAATATCGCATTCACCTGGCCTGCCTCGCCAAAGGAAAAAGGAATGCCGCGGTAGGCGCGTTCGCCAAAGGCATCGTCCTCGCGCCGCGTCAGGCGTTCATCCAGCGTCGCGCGGTCACAGTTATAAGCGCTTTCAAGGGAAATGGGCGTGAATAAATCTGAAGCCGGAGCAGACATACTTGGCCTCCCAACTCATTGCTCATTGACGCTATTGTAGCGTAAGCGGAAGTATCGTTTGAAATCACTCTCCGAATCCCTGATTGGTCCGAGGCGTGGACACGCCGACTTACCCCATCCCCGGCCCTTCCCGAAGGTCTATGTCGGCGGTCAGTGTCTACGCGACCTACGTGACCCAG
>WTGC01000021.1 GCA_011523705.1 Chloroflexota bacterium
GGGAAGGGGAGCTGACAGATCTGAAGGTAGCGAAAGCCCCTCCCTCTTTATGCGCAGCGTAGGTCGCGTAGACACTGACCGCCGACACTGGCGGTCGGGGAGGGGTTTGGGGTGGGGGTTTGACGCGGCGCTTTGCCAATGAGAGTTAACCCAGCAGTAGCGCATCGACATCGGCTCTATAAGGGACGCTGTCGGCCGCGCCCGGCTTGGTGACGCAGAGGGCGGCCGCGGCATTGGCGAAGCGCACCGCATCGCTCAGGGCTTTTCCTTCTGACAAGCCTACCGCCAGCGCCGCGTTGAAGGTGTCGCCGGCGCCGGTCGTATCGACCGCGTCCACCGCGAATGTCGGCACCAGGATGCTATCAGAGTGACTTATAATCTGCGCGCCCTGGGCGCCCAAGGTGACCACCGCTGTCTGATCGCCGCGGGTCAGCAAACCGCGTGCTGCCGACACAACATCGTCAAACTCGCCGCCGTTTAGGGTCTCCAGTTCGATTTCGTTCGGCGTCAGGTAATCCGCCAGATGGATCGTCTCACGTGAGATTGGGGCGGCCGGCGCCGGATTCAAAGTCGTGGCGACGCCAAACTCCTTGGCCGCTTTGAGAGCGTACGACACCATGTCGAGGTTCACTTCCAGTTGGATGATCAGCATGTCGGCCTCGGCGATGGTCGGACGCGCTCGGTCAATATCACTTTGCCGAATGCGTCTGTTCGCGCCCAGCACGACGACGATCATGTTCTCACCGCTGCTATCGACCAGGATCGGCGCCACGCCGGTCGCGACCTCGTCGTCGCGGGTGACGAAGCGATGGTCCACGCCCTCCGCGTCCCAGATTTCATACGCGAGCTCCGCGAAGACATCGTTGCCGACGCGCCCGATGAATGCCACATCGGCGCCCAATCGCGCGGCCGCCACTGCTTGATTGGAGCCCTTGCCGCCGGCGCCGGTGGCGAAGCGGTCGCCATGTACGGTCTCGCCCGGGCGTGGCATGCGTTCCATATACGAAACCAGGTCGGCATTGAAGCTGCCTACGACTACGATCTTGGCGGTCATGTTCGCTTCCTTTTGCCTAGGGCGCTGATTCACTATACTCTATTGTGTTCGATTTTCGTTCATCCGACTACTGAATGGCTGGTGATGGCGCAATTGCAGCTGGCTTTGGATGGTGACTTGGCCTCCGCGCTAGAGATTCTGTCCGCGGCGCATCCCTATATCGACATGGCCGAGATTGGTACGCCGTTGGTCTTCCGCGAGGGGATGAGGGCGGTCCGGCGCATGCGCGAGTCCTATCCTCAGCTGACACTGGTGGCCGATCTGAAAATAATGGATGCTGGAGAAACGGAAGCCGATATCGCCTTCAGTGCCGGCGCCGATATCGTCACGGCTTTGGCTGCCGCGGCCGACGCCACCATTGTCGGCGCCTTGGATAGCGCGCGGGCGCATGGCAAGCGGCTAATGGTCGATATGATGCAAGTGGCAGATACGAATGCGCGAGGGCGCGAACTGGCTAATTTGGGCTGCGATTTGCTCTGCTTGCACACGGCGCACGATCAGCAAGCGCTTCTGGGTTCGCCTTTTACGCAGTTGGCGGCTCTGCGCGAGGCGCTCCCTTCGGCTGATTTGGCGATCGCCGGTGGCGTCAACCTGCCCGCGTTAGAGCAGATCCTGCCGCTGAAGCCGCAGGTGATCATCGTCGGCTCGGCCATCACCGCCGCTGACGACCCGCGCGCGAGCGCCAAAACCTTCCATGAAAGGATCCGACATTGTGGAGACGCCTGATCTGATTCAAGCCATCATCGCCGACATCGGGCGTACCCTGGAGCAGGTGGATTCGGCGCAAGTCGATGAAATTTGCGCGGCGATTCTGGCCGCGGATCGGGTTTTCATTGCCGGCAAAGGGCGCAGCGGATTGCAGATGCGCGCCTTCGCCATGCGGCTGATGCATCTGGGCATGACGGCGCATGTTGTCGATGATGTGACGACGCCGGCGATCGGCGTGGGCGACCTGCTGTTGATCGGCTCGTCCTCCGGGCGCACCAGTTCTCTGCTGCGTTATGTCGACACCGTGCGGGAGACGGGCGCGGCGCTGGCGGTGTTCACCGGCAATCTGGATTCGCCGATTGCGGCCGCGGCAAGGACGGTCACTTATATCCCGGCGAGCAATTTCAAGGCCGGCCAGAATACAGGCATCGACTCCGTCCTGGTGATGGGTTCGCTATTCGAGCATTGTCTCGGTCTGCTCTGCGATTTGATCATCATTCGCCTGAAGGCGGCGCGCGGGATTGACGAGGCGGCGATGAACGCGTTCCACGCGAATTTGGAGTGAATACGGGAATCCGTCTCTTTTTGCGAAGCCCGGCGAAAGTTGGTATAAACGCGACGGAAATTGCCTGAAACAGGAAGGATTTGCTAATGAGACTGTTTGGCTATAAGACTCAAATAGGCGATGTCGGCGATACGATGCCTTTCTACTACAACGGGGAATGGCATATCTTTTTGCTAGCGACGCCACCGGATACCTGGACCGTTCCCGAACGGGCGGCTTGTACCTTGGGGCATATCGTGTCGAAAGACCTGGTCAACTGGGAGGAGTTGCCAAATGCCTTCGGGCCGGGGCAGGAAGGCGATCCTGATGTCGGCGCCATCTGGACCGGGTCCATCCACGATCACGAGGGCAAATTCCATTTCTTCTACACCGGCTACAGCCACCACGCCAAATTCCAGCAGACCATCTGTCACGCGACCAGCGATGACATGATCACTTGGGAGAAGAATCCGAATAATCCCATCATGCACGCCGATACGTCGGAGTGGGAACCGGCCGATTGGCGCGATCCCTATGTCTATTACGACGAGGACAAGGGCTGCTACGCCATGTTGATCGCCGCGCGCCTGAAGGAAGGCTTGGAAGATCGCCGTGGTTGTGTGGTCGTTGCTTATTCCGACGACCTGGAAAGCTGGGAATTGGGCGGAACACTCTGGGCGCCGCAGCAGGTACATTGCATGGAGTGTCCTGAGACCTTCAGCCTCGGCGGCTACAATTACCTGGTTTTCTCACGATATTCGGGCGACGCAAAGACGCTGTATCGCGTGGCCAAGCCGGGCGAGCCCTGGGAAGCGCGACCGCTTGACGCGCTCGACGGTTCCAAGTTTTACGCGGCCAAGTCGGCCGGTGATGGCGAGCGCCGCTTCACTTTCGCCTGGATCCCGCGCCGCAAATTCGGCAGTAATGACGAAGACTTTATCTGGGGCGGTGAATTCGGTTCGCCGCGAGAAATGGTCGCCATGCCCGATGGTACTTTGACCTGCAAATTGCCAGCTGAAGTGGTCGCCAGTTATGCCAATGAGCAAGATTTTGAGGTAATTCCGGGCGACGGCGAATGGGACGGGACGCGCTGCGACGCGCGCGGGACATTCGGCTTCGCGCATATCAAGACCGCGCGGACTGATCTGATGCTTGAGGTGGAAATCGCCTGTGATCCCAATACGATGAACGCCGGCATCCTGATGGAACCGACGGCTGATATGTATCAGGGGCATCTGTTGATGGTCGAGCCGGGGCGCAAACGGGCGTCAATCCGGCGTTTTCCGATTCAATGGGAACCATTCTGGCAAGCCTGGGTGCCCGGCAGCCCCGAGCTCGGTCCCGATATGGCGCGTCCGATGCTGGTTGACCAATTTTTGTATTCGGAACCGGCAGACGGCCTGTATCAGATTCGAATCTTGCGCAATGGCCAGTTGGTCGAATGCTACGTCAACGATGAGGTGGTGATGTCCTATCGAATCTACGAAGAGTCGGAGACGATGTTCGGTTTCTTCGTCGATCAGGGCGCCGTCAGCTTCAACAACCTGTCCATCAAAACTTAGCTGCTGGCGGTCCGTGTCAGTGGTCCGTGTCGGCGGTCAGTGTCAACGCGACCTACGCGAACCGGACTCTGCATCCCAAAAATTGCAAGCGGCATTGAGCCGGTCCGGGCGCCGTGATGCCATGCTGCAGGAGTGAAGGAGGTGACTATAGAGAGATGCGTCTATTGGCATAGCGAATGCTTATGCCGCAATCAGCAGTATCGATGGAAACATAACGCACTTTGGATAGGAGAATGAACATGTCTTGGATTAAGACACTCGCGGTCTTGCTGGTGTTGATGGCGCTGATGAGTGGCGCCGCTTCCGCGCAAGACGGCCAATTCCTCGAAGTTTGGGATCAGTGGGAGTTCTATGGCATGACGGCGGCGGGACCCGCGCTCGAAGTCATTCACGCGGCTTGGAATGCCGAGCATCCCAATGTATTCATGGACCGTTCGGTCTTCGGCGGCGGCTGGCCGATACGCAACGCGATTGAGTTGGCGCTGACCTCCGGCGATGCGCCCGATGTCTTCTACTCGTGGCCCTCCGGCGCCGGCTTGACCGCCTACGCGCAAGAGGGTTATCTGCTGGATCTGACCCCCTACGCTGATCAGTACGGCTGGTGGGATCGTCTGCCCGATTGGGCAATTGAGCGCAATATGTGGAATGGCAAGCTCTATGCCTATCCTTGGGAGCAGGACCTTGAGTACGTCTATTACAACACGGTGATTTTCGAAGAGTTGGGCTTGGAAGAACCGCAAAGTTGGGAAGACATTCTCAATTGGTGCGCGG